>DATIKP010000174.1:12500-40128 GCA_035477455.1 Atribacteraceae bacterium | reverse complement strand
GGTCGATCCTTGATCGTTTTGGGAATCGGGTGAGGGAAGTCCTCTTCGACCAGGAATCCACTCATTACCGGCTGGTGCGGGACCACATCGCCGAACACGCCGCATCTCTCGCCGATCGGAAGTGAACCGTCGTTCTATTCTCGGCCACACCCCGGCCGGCCGCTTCGGGGGTGTCCGAAGACCTTATCGGGGCACTCCTGTGGCTGGTTTTTCCGGCCGCTTCATTCGTGACCGGAGCCGTTATCCCCATTGACGGCGGCTTCAGCGCTTTTTCCGGAGTATAGGATGAGCCATGATCTCACGCTCACCGTCGATATCGGGACGTCCTCATGCAAGGTTTGTGTATTTGATTCCCAGGGAATGATCCGCTCTTCAGGAAAACGGGAATACCCGATCCTTTCTTCGCATCCGTCCTTTGCCGAACAGGATCCCCGTACGATTGAGGCCGCCATCGTCGAGGCAGTCCGGGAAGCGGTGGCTCCTCACCCTTTCGGCGCTATCAGCGCCATGGCCTTCGATACCATGCTCCACAGTTTTCTATTGGTGGACAAAGCCGGTGAACCTCTTTCACCACTCGTTATTTGGATGGATACCCGTAGCGCCGGTGAAGTTGAAGAGCTGCGTCAGGACTTCGCTGCACAGAACCTGTATGCTCGTTGCGGCGCGCCGTTACATACTATCTATCACCTTCCCCGCCTGCGGTGGTTCAGGAAAAACGAGAAAGAACTGTTGGGTCGGGTGGGCTCCATTGTTTCAATCAAAGACTGGTTGTTACACAGACTGACCGGAACTTCCGGCGAGGATCGTTCGACAGCCTCAGGCACCGGCCTCCTGAACCTGTCCACTCTCGAATATGATCCGGATATCCTGGAGTTGGTTGGACTACGGGAGAATATATTTTCTCCCCTGTGCGACCCGGAATTCAGTGCGCCGCTTCTCAAGGGTGCTTTCAGCCGGGCGGCCGGATTGAGGGACGGGCTGCCTGTGGTGTGGGGAGGTGGAGACGGACCTTTGGCCAACCTGGGAGAAGGGGTCTGCCGTCCCGGGGAAATGCTGGTCACCGTAGGCTCTTCCGGAGCGGTGCGGATGGCCGTTCCCGGTCCGGTTTTCGATCCCCATCATCGAAGCTGGTGCTATTATCTGGCCGATGGACTGTATGTTGGTGGTGGGGCTATCAACAATGGCGGGATCGTCTATTCGTGGATCAGGGATCTGCTGGGAGGTGGTGCAGAGGTCACTATCGACCTTCATCGTCCAAGGCCCCTATTTCTTCCCTTGCTGGCCGGGGAACGGAGTCCGCACTGGAACGCCTATGCCCGGGGGATTTTTTTCGGCCTTTCCTATTTTCACAACCGGGAAGCCCTGCTCCAGTCGGCCTTGGAGGGGGTGGGGTTCCAGGTTCGTTCAATTTACGACATGCTCCAAGAGGTAATGGGAGAAGCGCAGCGGGTGGTTCTGAGCGGCGGATTCGCTATATCCGGGCCCGGCCGCCGGGTGTTGACCGATATCCTGGGGCGGACGGTAGAAGTGAGCGGTCTCCCTTCTGCTTCGGCCCGGGGAGCTTTTCTCTTATCCCGCAAAGCCTTGGGGGAAATCAGAAGCTTGCGGGAAGTCCCCGCGGCTTTTTTCCCGGCCAGAGAGAAGGAGGAGCCGTTGAGCGAGCGAAAAGCCTTCTACGACAAGCTTTATGCATTCTATGAAAAAATCTACCGGCAGAGCGTGGAACTCTTTCGGGAATTTGCCGAATTCGGATTGGGATAATCGGCCATCCGGTCAGAGGAGGCAGGTTCCCCCTCCCAGGTTCCGTAATTCGCAAAATTGCCGGAAGTGTCCCAAGGCGATAATAGTGTCGTGGACGTTGATGACCGTCTGAGTGCTTGGATTGAAGAGGAACGTGGAACCATCGCGAGGCTTGACGGCAACCAGGATCAATCCGACCGTCCCCGGCAAGTCAAGTTCTTTGAGAGTTTTTCCGATCATGGGAGAGTCGGGAAATACCTCCACTTCGTCCAGAGTGAGACCCAGCGCTTCACTTTTCAGGATTATGTCGAGGAAAGAAACCACCTGCGGGCGAAGGGCGGCGGCTGCCAATCGGTGGGCGCTGATGGTTTGCGGGCAAATCACATAGTCCGCGCCGGATTTTTTCATGATCTCCACTGACTCAGGCTTGATCGCCCGGCCGACGACCCGCAGGCGGGGATTGAGATAGCGGGCGGTAATGACGATATACACGGTTTGTTCATCGGTGGCCACCGAGGCGATCAGGCCTCTGGCTCGTTCGATTCCGGCTTCCTTCAGGATTTCTTCGTCGGTAGCGCTCCCTTCGACCAAGAGTATTCCGGGGTAATGTTTGATGACATCTTCCAGGGCACGGTGACTTTCCTCGATAACTACAAATTTTTCTTGGGATTTGTAAAACTCGTCGATAATCACGCCACCGACAATACCCGCGCCGCAGATGACAAAATGGTTTTCGATATTCCTAAGCTCCATCCGGATTTTTCTCCTTCGCATGAATTCACTCAACTTCCCCTCCGACGACACATATAGAAGGTAGGACAGGGTCAACGAGACAACGAACATTCCGCCTCCTATCAGGAAAATCGTGAATATCCTCCCGGTCGCGGAAAGGGGATGAGTTTCGGAAAAACCGACGGTCGAAAGGGTAATAACCGTCATGTACAGGGCATCCAGAAAGGTCCACCCTTCGATGAAGCTATATCCCAGAGCGCCTCCCGCTACCGTGAGCAAGGCTGTGATTAGAATAATGATCAGGCGTCGTTCCATAAACTCTATTTAAGCAAAAGAATGGAGAAATGAGAAGAGGGATTTGGTGAACTACTCAATCGCCGGGAAGCCTGGAAGTCGGCTTTTACGCAATCTCCGATAGCATAAAACGCTTGCTTTACCCGATGCGCCCGTGATTCAGGAATATTTGGGCATCCTACGAACAAGCCACCTCAATCAGGTCAAGAATGGGTATCGGTACAAGTTATTGATTGATGAGGGAAAAACATAAGAGGGTAACTCCCGGATGCCTGGATTAAGCTATCCAAAACCCTGGACGGGGACATATCTTCGTGTGGCGCTATTATATAAGACAAATTGGCAAGTTTCCCAATTCCATGGGAACAAAAAGGATCTGGACTTCATAGTAGCAGTATGTTGGTGGGCGAAGCAGGATTTGAACCTGCGACATCTTGCTTGTAAGGCAAGCGCTCTTCCCCTGAGCTATTCGCCCCGAATTTACAGGTACCGATTATAGCAGAACATCTGTCTTCCGGCAATTCGCAGGCTGGCAATTAGTAACATTGATTCTACTGCAATAAGTAATTTTGCTGCAAAAGAACGAAGGAAGCCCGGGCCTGAGTTGCCTGAATCAGCCGCCGAAATCACCGCATTTTCGAAGTAAAAAGGCCAGGGACGGCCTTTTCAGCAGCACTGCAACCAGACGTGGCCATTGAGGCGTGCGGGAAAATGCCAGATGAGGCGGGGCTGATGGCAACGGGGGTCTTGCTGAAATGAGTTTTTGCAGCAAAATCATCTTTGCATTAGCTTTGCCGGGAGGCCGTTTTCTGGTACAATAGTACCGGAATCTCATCTCAAGACCGGGAGAGACTCAGATGAGGAGCAGTCGCGAGAGGCTTCACCAATCGTTGAATCACCGGGAACCGGACCGAATCCCTTTGGATCTGGGAGGTATCGTTTCGGGGATCACCCGCCTTTCCCACCGTAGCCTGCTAAAATATCTTGGCTTTCAAGAAGAAGACGAAATCCTCGTTGACCGGGTCCAGCAACTGGTGAAACCAGATTCCCGCATCCTCGAAGTCTTGGGTATCGATACCCGGTATGCTTACCTGCCGATCCCCGCCTCAGTTTGGAAAGCCGACCGGGAGGGAGGTCTGTGGGTTGACGCGTGGGGGGTGCAACGAAGGTTCACCGGCCTTTATTTCGATATGCTCGGTCATCCACTCGAGCACGTCGTGGAAACTTCCGACCTCCCGGGCCTTACTTGGCCCGATGCCCGTAAACCGGAGCACTACGAAGAACTGGCCGCCCAAGTCGAGGCACTACAGGAGAGTGGATACGGGATTATCGTCAACCTGATCGGCTCCTGCTTCGAATTTGCCTGGTATCTGCGAGGATTCGAAAAGTTTTTGAGCGACTTGGTCCTCAATCCTGGCTTGGCCTGTTCAATTCTCGATATCATGCTCGATTTCCAAACCGCTCAGTTCGCAGAACTGTTGAACCGAGTGGGTGACCAGATCGATGTGGTTTTAGTCGGTGATGACCTGGCCACCCAAAACGGACCTTTCATCTCTCCGGATATTTACCGGCGCCTCATCAAGCCCCGCCAGAAAAAACTCTTCGATACGATCAGAGGGAAAACCCGGGCCAAGCTTTTTTACCATTCCTGCGGCGCCGTTTCGCCTTTTATTCCGGACCTCATCGACATTGGTGTGGATATTCTGAACCCGGTCCAGGTTGCGGCTAGGGGTATGGATGCCGCCTATCTGAAAAGAGAATTCGGAAGCTATTTGTGTTTTTGGGGCGGGATCGACACCCAAAGTGTTCTTCCCTTTGGAACTCCCGATGATGTCCGGGATGAAGTTCGGCGGAGAATCGACCAACTGGCTCCCGGTGGCGGATACGTATTGGGAGCGGTCCACAACATCCAGGCCGACGTCCCCCCGGAAAATGTAGTAGCTATGTTCGAGGAAGCCCTGCGTTACGGAGGGTATGGAGTCGGATAATTTCTATTACAATAGACATAGGCGGAGTACTTAATTAAAAAAAGGGGTTTCTTCTTTAGGAGGAGCGTTAGTTCGCGAACAACTGTTTGTAAGGAGGTGATGGGAGGGCGGTACAGTGGGATTTTCTCTTTGGCAGGAGGATGATGGTTAGTTAATTCGTTTGTTTCGGTTTACCAAAAAATGGAGGTGAAACCTTATGAGAAAGACCGTTACTGGCATTGTGGTCATCGCTTTTGTGATTATGGTCTTCACGGGTGCTTTATTTGCTGCCCAGGATAAACCGGCGGCGGGTATGTACTTTCGTCTGGTCACCCACGGGGGAGACGATCCTTTCTGGGCCGTAGTGCAAAGAGGCGCCTTCGATGCCGCTGCCCAGCTGGGGGCCGAGGTGGACATCGACTTGGCTGGAGGCGACTTGGCCCTTCAGCTACGCCGGTTTGAAGAAGCGGTTGCCCTGCAACCGGACGGCATCGCCCTGGTGATCAATGACGATACGGCCTGGGATCAGCCGGTGGCGGATGCTCTGGCGGCCGGTATCCCCGTGATCGGGATGAACAATGACGACACACAGGGCTCGCTTGGCAATGTTCGGCTCGCTTATGTCGGTCAGAATGAAATCCGGGCAGGATATATGGTGGGGCGGAGACTTTTCGAAGAAGCGGTGGCTCTGGGCCGAGACTTGACCGATGCTCATGTCGCTATGTCCGTTGAGGTGCCTGGAGCGGCTTATGGAGTCCAACGCTCGGCGGGCGTTAAGCAGGCCATGGAGGCATTCGGGATCACCTCGTATGAAATCATCGATGCCGGTGGTCTGGAAATGACTACCGTCGAGTCCCGGCAAACATCGTACCTGCTGGGACGTCCGGACACCGACTTCCTGATCGGGTTGGGGGGCATTACCACCGATCGGATCACTAGCAGCCTGAAAGCGGCGGGTTTTGGACCCGATGAAATTTTAGCCGGCGGCTTCGATACGACTCCCTCCACGCTCGCAGGCATCAGGGAAGGATTTATAACCGCTACTATCGATCAGCAACAGTACCTGCAGGGCTACTTTGCGGTATACATGTTGTACCTCTACAACGCCTTTAGTTTGATGCCCACCATCGACACCGGTGGCTTCCTGATCGACAGTGTGGAAATGATTGAGCGTATTGAAGAGCTTTCTCCGCTCATGGTGAGATAAGACACTCGCGCCGGGAGGGTAAGCCCTCCCGGCGCATTATCTGAGGAAAGAGGTCAAAAACCGGAATATGAACTCCAAATCTCTGAATAAATTCCTACTCGGGCGCCCGACTGCTACCCTCATTGTCTTTATAGCCTTAGTCCTCATTTTTTCTTTGTTCACCCGCGATCACGTCTTTATTGGACAACGCAATATCGCCGCCCTGGGAAGACTCTTTCCTGATCTTGGGGTCATTACTCTGGGCGTGGGATTACTGATGATCGCCGGGGAATTCGATCTTTCCGTTGCTGCCGTGCTTCCCTTCACCTCTTATATTTTTGCCCGCTTGCTCATGGCGGGAAGCCCTCCTTTCTGGGCTTTATTGATCGCTGTTGTTACAGGGGGAGCTCTGGGTCTTTTGAATGGTTTTATTGTGGTCAAAACCAAAATGCCTTCTTTTATCGTTACTCTGGCAACGCTGATGTTCTGGCGTGGCGTGCTTTTTGTCTGGTCACGGATGATGCCCTTGAGCGTGGGGGCTTTTATCGACCGGGGGTCCTCTTTCGAATTGGCGTTGAATGGAACAGTAGGCGGCTTTTTCCCTATTCAAACGGTTTGGTTTGTCATTTTTGCTGTCATATTGGGAGTCGTCCTGCATTTTCACCGCTTCGGTAACTGGGTGTACGCTACCGGTGATAACCGGGACGCCGCCCGGGCCATGGGAATCAGAACCGACCATGTAAAAATTATTTGTTTTATTATTGTCGGTTTGCTCTGTGGGTTTTCCGGTGGACTGCAAACTGTTCGATTGGGATCTTTCGCGGCCACTCAGGGGATTGGTTTTGAGTTACGGGCGATTTCCGCCTGTGTCGTCGGCGCCCTGTCTCTCAGGGGCGGTATCGGCACAATGGGAGGCATTGTGTTGGGAACCCTCACCATCCCCATCCTGGACAATGGCTTGATCCTGATGGGGGTGCCGATATTCGGCATAACGGCGTTTATCGGTTTGGCTACCATTCTTTTTGTACTGTTAAGTTCTTACACTGAGAGAAGGTTCAGATAGCCCGGGAGGGCCAACCGGAAAGAAAAAGAGAGGTTTAAATGATGAGCGACGGGAACGGCAATTCGGACCTTCTGGTCAAGATGACCAACATTCACAAATGGTTCGGACAGGTCTACGCATTACGGGGAGTGGATTTAGAAGTCAAGCGGGGAGAGACGCTTGGACTGCTGGGTGACAACGGAGCGGGCAAGTCGACTCTCATCAAGATATTGTGCGGATACCATCAGGCCGAAAAGGGAGAAATCCACTTTGAAGGGCGAAAAGTTCGGATTCAATCCCCCCGAGAAGCTCAGAAACTGGGCATTGAAACCGTCTATCAGGACCAGGCGCTGGCGCCCAATCTGAGCATCGCCCGTAATGTTTTTATGGGCCGTGAGCCGGTAAAAAAACTCGGCATGCTCGATCGAAAAATTATGGATGAGGAGAGCATGAAAGCGCTGTCCAACCTGGGGTTACGGATATCCTCTCCGGATTTACCGGTAATAACCCTTTCTGGCGGTGGCCGGCAAGGAGTGGCCATTGCCCGAGCTCTACATTTCAAAGCAAAATTGGTGATTCTCGATGAACCTACGGTGGCTCTTTCAGTCAAAGAAGTAGGAGAGGTTCTTGAGTTCATCAAGCAATTGCAGAAGGAGAGCATTTCCGTTGTTTTCATTTCCCATAACATCTACCATGCGTATAGCATTGCCGAGCGGTTTGTAGTTATGGCTCGGGGTAAGCTCTTGAAAGTAGTGACCAAACCAGAGGTCACGCTGGATAAATTAAATGAACTGGTTATTGAAAGTGCTATCGTCGATTTGGATTGAACCTGACAAGATGGCGAAAGGAGCGCTCAGGGCGTGACCGCGAATAGTAACTTCATAAAAAAATTCCTGTGGGCTCAATCTACCGGCGTGTTGGTCATGCTGATTGTTCTGTTTATATTGTTCGGTTTTTACTCGGAATATCGTTTTTTCATGCCGGCCAACCTTCGTTCGTTACTCGCTTTCGGGGCCGAATTCAGCCTCATATTTTTGGCAGTGGGAGTGTTGATGATCGCTGGAGAGTTTGACCTGTCCATCGGATCGCTTCTGGTGTTTGCTTCCTACATTTTTATCCAGCTTTTGCAGGTGGGGATCAATCCCTTTCTCGTCTTCCTCATTATATTGGGGATATGCGCCCTTATGGGACTCCTCAATGCTTTGATCACGGTCAAGGGACAAATACCCTCTTTTGTCGCCACCCTGGGCATGATGATGTTCTGGAGGGGTTTCACTCTTCTTCTCTCCGGTGGGGCGACGGAAAGTATCGATCTTACCGGCCACCCTCTTTTTGTTTCATTTATGACCGGGTCGATAGCCGGCTTTTTCCCCGTCCAATTTATCTGGTTCGGAGCAGTCGCCTTACTGCTGGGGGTTCTATTACACTGGCAGCGTTTCGGCAACTGGATATTCGCTACCGGTGATAACCGGGACGCCGCCCGGGCCATGGGTATCAATACGGATTATGTCAAAATCATGTGTTTCGTGATGGTCGGCATCCTTTGCGCTTGCTCGGCGGGTATGCAGTTAACCCGCGTTTCAACCTTTTCTTCTCGGGTGGGTGAAGGATGGGAACTGAGGGCTGTAGCCGCTGCGGTAGTAGGAGGAACTTCACTGCGTGGCGGCATGGGGAGCATGAGTGGGATTTTTCTCGGCGCCATGACCATTATGACCATCGACAACGGACTGGTGGCCATGCGGATTCCCCACCAGTGGTCTTTTGTGGTTTTCGGTCTGGTTATTCTCTTCTCGGTGCTGGCCAGCATGTATCTCGAAAAAAAACGTTTGAGTCACCGCTGATGTTACAGTTGAGCTAAGGCCCGAGCATCTAAGCCTCCACTGGTGGAAAGGCAGGATTTCGGCTATGACTGACCAAACCGCGTTTGGGTTGAGCGTTCGCTCGCTCGATCCAGCGGATTTGACTATTACTGCGGAAGAACGGACTACGCTGCGTCGTCTGGCCGCCCGGCTGGCTGAATTGGCCGGCCGCCCCGAACAGGACGAAAAGAGAAAGCTCTGGTATGCCTTGAATGCCCTGGAGGCGGTCCGTCCGATCGTTTT
This sequence comes from Atribacteraceae bacterium, assembly GCA_035477455.1. Lineage (NCBI taxonomy): Bacteria > Pseudomonadati > Atribacterota > Atribacteria > Atribacterales > Atribacteraceae > Atribacteraceae bacterium. The sequence continues at coordinate 31,065 of DATIKP010000174.1, read as the reverse complement.
TTGCGATCCGGAAAATGGCTGGAACGAGATCATCCCGGAAGAAAGCCTCGCATGCCGCGGGGAACTGGCCCGCCAGTGGGAAATGTTTCTGCGGAAAGAGATTTTCTGGGGCGGCTCGATGGGGGACGACCGGGTCGTCGAACCCTACTTCAACATCAGTTATATCTATACTGAAAGCGATTGGGGGATGCATGAGGAAAAAATCGGCGGGGACGATGGTGGCTCGTATCGCTGGGATGCCCCTCTGAAAAGCTATGATCAACTCGATCAACTCCGATTTCCGAAAATAGAGGTTGATCGGAAAAAGACCGAGGAACTCGCTGATCTGGCCAGGGACATTTTTGGAGAGTTTTTGACCGTCCGGTTGAAAGGGGTTTGGTGGTGGACCCTGGGGATGACTTGGACATTAGTCAACTTGCGGGGATTGGAGCAGTCCATGGTGGATATGTACGACAATCCGGAGGGTTTGCATCAACTGATGGCCCTTCTGCGGGACGGACATTTGAGCAAGCTCGACTTCCTGGAAGAAGGCGGTCTCTTGAGCCTTAACAGCAACGGGACCTATATCGGTTCCGGTGGGTTTGGCTACTGCCGGGAGCTCCCCCGGAGCGATTTCGCGGGTAAGGTCCGCACAAAGGATCTCTGGGGATTTTCCGAGAGCCAGGAAACCTGTTATGTATCACCGGAGCTGTTCGAGGAATATGTATTCCCATACCAGTATCCAATTCTGGAACGGTTTGGACTCAATTGTTACGGTTGTTGTGAACCATTGGACAAACGCTGGAAGGTCGTGAAACGTTTTCCCCGACTTCGCCGGATTTCCGTCTCGCCCTGGGCGGACCTCAGGCGCATGGCCGAGAATTTGGAGGATCGCTATGTCTGTTCCTTAAAGCCGAATCCGGCCGACCTTGCCCTGCCGGTTATCGATGAAGGGTATATCCGGAAATCCATTCGGGAAGCCTTGTCTGTGACCCGGGGATGCCGGGTGGAAATGATCATGAAAGATAACCATACCTTGGGGGGCAATCCAGACAATGCAGTCACCTGGTGTCGTATTGCCCGTGAAGAGGCCGAAGAATTCTGGAACAAGAGCGGCCGGTGACCCGGCGACCCGTTACAGATACCCTAAAAAATGGCTCGGGCGATCCAGACGATGGTCCCGATGAGAAGAAACAGGATGAGAATCGGGGCCAGGAGAACGGCAACGCCTGTGAACACCAGAAGCAACAGGATAACGGCGACGATGGACAGACCGACCGCCAGAAGCGCTGGGAAAAACCAGATAGCCAGGATGATCAGGAAAATCACTCCAAGCAGACTGAGTATCGATTGCATGACGAGACCTCCTTCGGTTACCGGCGTTGTCCGGTGGCCAGTTCCTCCAGAAAACGGGCCAGGTTTTGAGCGGCTGGCTCTACCGGGTGTCGACCGGTCAAAATATCCTGAGGGCTGAGATTATATCCGAAGTACCGGTGGTTTGCATCCCGGTCTTCCCGAAGTTGCGCCCCCTCCAGGCTGATGCCGATAAACAAACCCCGGGAAATCGAATATGAATAAATCGATGAGCGGAGAGCGAGATCCACTTCTGCGGAGAGGCTGCGCCCGACCGGACCGGCGGCGATGCTGACGTTACCGCCTAGTTTGATACCGTCTTCATAAAAAACCTCCATTCCCGCCTGATCCATGATCAGGAGGACTAAGCGGCTGGTTTGGATTCCCATTTGGGGGCCGTAGCTCACCCCGTAGATCCTGGCAAATGAAGGGCCGTACCAGGATTTTGTTTCGGGATCCCGGCGCATTACCAGGCCCTCTCCGTACTGGAGTCCGAGCATGATGCCCAGCCGGTAGACCCGCGGAAAAACGGCGACTCCTTCCGAATCTTCCAAAAGATTGAAGAATACCCTTCGTTCCGGGATTTGGGTCAGATCGTAAAGGACTTCGATCGCAGCGTTGATCCGGTCGACTTCCCGGGCCTGTATCCCACCACCTGGGAAAGTGATGGAAAAAAGAACAATCATGAAAAATAGACAATACTTCATGGCCGGACACTTCCCTTCAGGAGGTTTTTCAAAATAAATTCTCCCGCGCTTCGGAAGGCGACCGCCCGGTGGCTATAGGTGTTTTTGACTGAAACATCCAGTTCGGCAAAGGTTTTTTCGAAAAGGGGGAAAATAAAGACCGGATCGTAACCAAAGCCCCCTTCTCCACGCGGTGTCTCTCTGATCCATCCTTCGCAAACGCCTTCGAACAACTTCTCCCCTCCCTCCCAGGCTAAGGCAACCGCTGCCCGGAACCGGGCCGAGCGCCGTTCGGGGGGCACTCCCTCCAGAAGTGATAAAAGGAGGGTATTGTTGTCGCCCACAAAAGCAAATTTCTCTCCAAAACGGGCTGAAAAAAGACCCGGCGCACCGTCAAGTTCGTCGACTTCGAGACCGGAATCTTCACCGGCACACAGTCCTCCGGTATGGACATAGCCTTGACGGGCCTTAAGAAGGGCGTTTTCGGCATAGGTATCCCCGTTTTCATTGACTTCGTCGAAATTAGTAAGGTGGTAGGCACTGAAGGCTCGGATGCGGAACAGCTTGAGAATCTCCGAAATTTCCCGGAGTTTTCCTTGGTTCCGGGTGACGATCGGCAGGTCAAAAACCGGGTTCAGTCCCGCTTGGTCCATCAGGGCAATTCCCGTTCCAAAAGCGTTTTCTGAAGGTCGACAATGTCCTTGGTGCCTTTCTCTGCCAAAATCAGGAGGCGGTCCAACGTTTCCCGTGAAAAAGGATCTTTTTCCGCAGTACCCTGCACCTCGACAAACTGTCCCGTTCCGGAGGCTACCACGTTCATGTCTACCTGGGCGATAGAGTCCTCGTCGAAACTCAAGTCCAGTAATTCCCGTCCTCTGACGACGCCAACACTGACTGCCGCCAGGTAATCTTTGACCAGGCGTCCTCTTGCCGGCATGCCACGGTCAAGAGAGTTCCACAGGGCATCGATCAGGGCGACAAAAGAACCGGAGATGGCCAAGGTTCTGGTTCCCCCGTCAGCCTGGATGACATCGCAATCGATCAAAATGGTACGTTCTCCGAGTTCGTCCAAGTTGATGACTGAACGGAGAGAACGGCCGATCAGCCGCTGGATTTCGTGAGCCCGACCTCCGATTTTACCTCGTACTGCGTCCCGCATGTTTCGAGTCGAGGTCGCCCGCGGCAGCATCGAATACTCGGCGGAGATCCAGCCCTGGCCGCTTCCCCGCAGAAAAATAGGCACTTTTTCTTCGACTGTGGCCGAACAAACGATCCGGTTCTGGCCGGCTTCGATCAGGACTGATCCTTCAGCGTATTTGAGGTAATTCCGGCTCACGGTGATTGGGCGAATTTCGTCGAACCGGCGGCCGTCACTGCGGGCCAGTTCTACCTCGTTGTCTTTCTTCAGGAAGGAGCCGAGTTGCCGGAAACTATTGAATTTTTGCAATGATTTTTTCATCCCTTTCCAAGGGTTCCGAAATATCGATGTGTCCTCGCAGAGTGACTTCTTCTTTGCCGTCTATAAGGATTTTCACCCGATCGACTCCCGTAAGGCCGGTCAGTGTATTGACAATGCAGAAAATGCTGAGTAATTCCTGCGAGGCTCCCCCCATTTGCCCATCGATCATGTCCCGGCTTAAGTCAGTGTACACCGTTCCCCCTTCGGCGAACACCCCATTGAGGGTGACAGTCGCTGGAATGGGGTTGAAGAGGGAGGTGTCGTGGGGACCGGCCAGCAGTTCATGTATAACGTTCTCGAAGAGCTTATCCTCGTTGACCACCTCCCGGCGTTCCCCGACCAGTGCCGTAAACTGGTCATTGGCGAAATAAAGAACAACCTCGAGCATTTCCTCCTCCTCGGCCGGTGTTGGTGGGGTGGGTGTCGGGATCGTTTCGCCGGTCAAGGGTGTTAGGTTGGGTGGGGGTTCTTCTTGTTCCCGGAATACGAATTCCCCGGCATAGACCACGATAAAAAAAACCCCGATCCCGATCAGGATGTAGAGGAGGGAGGTTAAAAGGGCGGTTTTACCCCTTTTTCTCCGTTTTCGCTTCCTATTGTTCATATCAATTATCCCCGATGAATTTCTGGAGCAACGAGCTCCCTTGAAAATCCTTGATGGCTCGGACGGTTCCCTGAATAAGTTTATCATGAAATTCAGGGTTCACCAAGCGCTGAGCTTCAGCTGCGTTGGTCAGAAAACCGATTTCAAAGAGGACCGCGGGAAAGAGCATGCCTCGCAGAATAATCAGCGGTGCCTCTTTCAGACCCCGGTTCCGTTGGCCGGTCTGATCGACGATTGATTGAAGAAGCTTGTTACTGAAATGCATGCTCAGTTCGCGGCTCATTAAATAAAGACCCTGGAAGAAGCTGTCGTTGGCCGGTTGAATCGAAGACTCCTGGCCTTCGAACAGCCGGTTTTCCCGTTGGGCCACGTCCTGCGCGCCTTCCCCCCAGAACCGGCTGCTGCCCACGAACGCCTCCACTCCATGGGCCTGCGGGTTTGGGGCGGCGTTGAGATGGATGCTCAAAAAGAGAAGCGGGTGGTGGTGGTTGGCAAAGGCCGTTCGCTCGACCAGCGTGGGATAGGTATCATCGTAGCGGGTCATGAGCACCTGGAAGCCCTGTTTGATCAGTTCGTCCCGAAGCTTGAGGGAGATCTGGAGCACCACGTCCTTTTCCAAGATATTTCCGGATACCGCACCGGGATCTCTCCCCCCGTGGCCGGGATCGATAACCACCAAGCGGGTGTTCATTTCCTCATAGGGAAACGCCTCAGCGATGTTTGGCGAGGGCAATGGAATGGCTGGGGTCGGAGAAATGGCGGGCGTGGGAACGACTTCAGGACGCTCCTCGAGAATTTCCACGATCGGTTCCCGCTCGGCTTGAATCGATTCGAAAATGTCGAGAAAAATACGGGGATGGGCTCCTCCCAACACACCTTTGTCGACCCGAACCGGCGCGTTAAGCGTGATCAATGTCTCTACGCTGTCGGCGAGGCGGCGAAAATCGATTCTCTCGACCCGGTGGTCGCCGAGAGAAATGCTACCAAGCTCCTGGGCCAGCGAGCACTGGGAAAAATGAATGAAGATCTGCCGGGCGGAATTATCCACCTCGACCGTATGGTAGGGTGGGTCGCTCACGAAATCGAACGTGATCCGAGTTCGGTTTTCAATCTGGTCGGATGAGTAACGAACGTCCTGCAGAATGTTCAACCTGGTTGGCTGGGCGGCCTCGGGGGGCGTGACCGTGGGAATGGGGGTGGCTGCCGCTGGAACTCTCGATGGGCTGATCGTCACCCCAAAAAGTGTATAAAAAAGTTCGGGAGTGATAAAAATCCGCAAGTCATGAATAAAGACGTCCCTCCTCATCGGAATTTCCAAGCCGGTATCCGACAAAGCGGTTCCCTTGTCCATGGAAAGAACCCATTTGCTGCCCCGGAAAGCGAGGTGGACCTTCTGCATGATCGGGGAATAGAAAACCACTCCCCCGATAGCGCTGAACAGGGATTCGGCGTCGATATAAATCCGGCCTTCGTACTGCTGGGTGTTCACCTCTAAATCAGAGCCAATTCCTTCCACATCCACCCTCGTAGCGGCGCCGGCAGTCAGAAAGGGGGTAAGAACGATGAAGCACAACACAGTCGCGAGGACTGTCCCCCTAAAACGGTGCGACGTTATCGTTGTCATCGGGCGGAATATCCTCCAGGTTTCCAAGTGCGTTGTCGTGATCACCGCCGTTTTGGAAAGTGAACGGCTCGACATCCACGCCGGAACCGCGTCCTTCGGACACGACGGTATTTCGTTCTCCTGTGCCCTGCCGAGGGGGGCTTAGGAACTGGACATTGGCTGCATTGATTTCGTAAGAGGTCCGGCGGTTGCCTTCCCGGTCCTCCCAAGGGTTGGACCTGAGTTCTCCGACGACGGCGACCTGTCTTCCCTTTTGGAGAAAGCGGGCACAGTTTTCCCCCAGTTTTGACCAGGCGGTTACGGTAATAAAGGTCGTTTCATCGACCATCCCGTTTTTCCCCTGATATTGACGGCCCATGGCCAGCGTGAATTTACACACCGCGGTTCCCTGGGGAGTATACCGCAGGTCCGGATCGCGGGCCAGGCGTCCGATGCCAAAAAAATAGTTCATATCTCCACGCGCCATATTGCGTCCCTCCAGTGTCAAAGATGGTAGGCTCTATCAACGCATCTTTCTGAGTTCTACTTTTTTCTTTCTCCCATAGTGTAACACAATCGCCTCATTCATCAAAAATCACGGCCACGGCGTATAGTTTTCCATCTCCGGTTTCAACGCATAGAGATCCGGACGCCGGTGCCGGAGAAGGGGCAGAGAATTTCTGGTCCGGGTCAGTTCATCCAGGTCGATTTCCTGTACCAGGTATCCCTCCTGTTTGCCCAATTCACCCAGCACTCTGCCCATGGGATCAACGACTAGGCTGTGTCCATACGCCTGGTAAGAGTTGCCGGGGTTTGTTGCCGGAGAGGCCCCGAAAATGAAAACCTGGTTATCCACCGCACGGGTCCGGAAGAGGATGTTCCAGTGTTGCGAGCCGGTTACGCGATTGAAGGCAGCCGGTACAGCGATCATTCCCGCTCCGCGCAGAGCGTACCAACGGCTGAGTTCGGGGAATCGTAAATCGTAACAGATGAGAACACCAAGCCTTCCCCAGGGCGTGTTGATCAGGGTCGGTGTATTGCCAGGCTGGATAACGGTTGATTCCCGAAAACTCAATGAATGGAAGTTCACGTCGAACAAGTGAATTTTCCGGTGTACTCCCTGGAGTTTTCCAGCGGTATCGTAGATAAAGGACGAATTGTAAATCCGGTTTCCCTCTCTTTCGGGGAGCGACCCTCCCACGATCCAAGCACCGGTGTTGCGAGCCAACTCCGCCAGGAACCGGTAGCATTCTCCGTCGGGAAACGCTTCAGCGTTTTTGGAAAAAGCGGCTGGTTCATAGGGACAAGCAAACATCTCCGGAAGAACGATCAATTCCGCCCCTTCCCCAGCGGCCGCTCGGGCCAACTGGTCGGTTCTCCGGAGATTATCCGCTTTATCCACTCCGGTCAAGACCTGGATAATGCCGATTCGGAGAAGTTTTGGAGGCTCCATAACCACTTCCTCGTGTTCTGGTTTGTAGGGAACCCTTCTTCACCAGTGTGTATCCGGGATCATGCTTGAGTCACTCGCTTGCCGGATATTCTCCATATACCCGATTTGCGGGGGGAAAGTCAATGGAAAATATGCGAAAAATTTGCCGAGATGAAATATAATACGTAGGGCATTGTTCCTCCACCCGTTTAGGCCGGAATCCGGGAAGCGCGGGAAGCGATAATGCTGAATTTTCGTGGGAGAATCATTGATGAACCGTTATCTCCTGATCCCTGATGGTGAATTTGAAATCCAGGCAGCTCTGGCTGTCCGTGAAATGCTGAAAAGGCATGAGTCACGGGCGAAAATTTATTTTTTCAATCCCGACAAGTTGGGATATTTTCGGGATCGGGGCTACCCTGAGCTAAAGATTCTTCATCCGATCCCCCAGGTATTGAAGCGGTTTCCGTTCCTTGCCCGACTGTGTATTTTCAGGCAGGTTTTACGAAAACGTAGCGGATTTCGGGAACACATCGTGGTGTTTCAGGAACGGCCCACCCTCTTGCCCTGGATATTCCTTTTTTCCGGGAAAAAACCGATTCTGATCAACACCATTCGAACCCTCGATTGGCGATACACGACCATGGAATCCCTGTTCCTTCGATGGTTTTCAAAGACCGTTCTGGTCAACGACCGGACTCTCTGTCTGGCCTTGCGCCGGAGGAATGTTCCCGCCTATTTTATCGGCAATCTTCCAGCGGACATCCTGAAGCCGCTGGACCTTGTCTTTTTAACTGGAAAAAAAACCGCCTATACCCTGGTTCCCCGACAGACATCTTTTCTGAACGACTTGATCCGCCTGCTCGAGCTGGCCCGTCAGATCGACAAAAAAGAAAACAGCTACTATCTGTTAGCGCTTCCCGAAGGGATCAGGGAGGCTACCTTTATCCAGGAAGCGTCGAAAAAGGGCTGGATTTTTCAAAAAAGCCTGGAAGGTGATATCATCATGGGCTATTTGAGGCAGGGACAGGTTTACACGAATCTGACCCACTTTATCGGTGAAGCGATCATTCAAGCGGAGCGGGTAGTCAGCACCGATGCCTTACGTATCCTCCAGGCAGTGGGATGGGGAAAAAGGGTCGTATTTTTGACCCAGGAAGACACGGCCGAAATTGAATCCCAGCTTGAGAACCTATCTTATTTTCTGGAAATGAACCGAACCCTTCAAAACCGCTACGGCAAGAGGGGAGCTATCCATAGAATCGCGGCGTACCTGCTCCGGGGAGTGGTCGAAGACGACCAGATGCATTTCGTTCAGAAGAGTCAGGACCAGTAGCCGGGAATCGTATGCCGGCTAACGTAAGCGGCTGGTTTTCCGCCTCTCCTTGATCCCACTGACCAGATCCAGCAAGCTGATTCTTTTGAACCGTTCTTCGGTGTACAAGGCAAAAAAGAATCCCCAGGCGGGCTTTTCTTCGAGAAGAATATGCATGATCGCCCGGGCCAGTTTTTCTGAATCGTGCCGGGTAGGTTGCTCGGAAGCCAGGAGCGGAGCGGTGATGACCCGGGTTGAGGAGGCAACGTTCAGATTACCCATGCATATCGGTTCCACTCCACGTTCCCGCAGTGCGGACACCTCCTCCGGAGAGGGTTCTTGGTTATTGATCAGGACATGGTTCAGGCGTTCCTGCGGGATAAAGCGAAACAGGGCGTCCAAGTGATCGGCCGGGGAAAAATGATCCGTTTCCCCGGGTTGCGTGGTCACGTTCAGGACGTATATCAGTGGGGCGCGAGACTTTACAATGGCATCCCGCACTTCCTGTACAGCGAGATTACACAGGACGCTGGTAAATAAACTCCCCGGGCCCAGGACGATCAGGTCCGCTTCTTGAATGGCGCGGAGAACATCAGGAGTGGTAAGCACCGGCGTCGGTTCGAGGAAGAGATTTTTGATTTTTTTAAAGCAATGGCCAATGTTCGACTCTCCGCTTACCAATGTCCCGTCCTCGCATTCGGCCTGGAGGGTGACGTTTTGCAGGGTAGTGGGGAGAACCCGCCCCTTGACAGCCAGCACCTTGCTGGACTCTACGATAGCCTTTTGAAAGTCTCCGGTGACCTGGGTGAGTGCCGTGATGAACAGATTCCCGAAATTATGTCCCTTCAATTCATTCTCGTTATCAAAACGGTGTTGAAACAACTGTCTCATCAGAGGTTCGGTATCAGCCAGCGCAATCAGACAGTTTCGGATGTCTCCCGGGGGGAGAATGCCCAGATCCTTGCGTAAGCGACCGGAGCTGCCCCCGTCATCAAAAACGGTGACCACTGCGGTGGTATTGGAAGTGAATTTTTTGATCCCATGGAGCAGAGTGTGAAGCCCGTGTCCACCGCCCACCGCGAGGATATTCGGTCCCTTCTCCAACTGCCGTTTTTTGAAAATGATCGAGGCGACGTCCGACTCTAGAGCGGGAACTACCCCATCGATGACCGAACGATTCATTTTCTGAAGTCCGATGACAATCAGACTCACCCCGCCGATCAGCCAGAGCAATCCAAAAGCCACGGCGGTCCAGTAGTCTTTGACCACATGGAAAACGAAACGGTTCCAAGTGACATAAATACTCCGGAAATAAGGGGTGTAGAGGATGAGACTCACCCCGATGGAAATCAGGATCACCCCCAGTATGGCCAGGAGAAGCCAGCGCTTGACCTGCATGCCCGGATAGAGCCATCTCATCGATTTACGGAACTGTGTTTCCTTCGGCACAACTCTCCTCCTTTCTGACCCTTGCGCCTATTGTAGCGCAAATTTATCGATTCGAACATCCTCGGCTGACCAGCACCAGACTATAAAAAATAGCTCTTCTTCTGAACTTGGGTAAAATAATATATAATTAAAATTATTAATAAAAAGAAGGGGTTTTACTATGAGTGGAAACCGTCGGCGCATTGGAGATAATCTGACCGACGTCAAGATCAAGAATCGGTCTCTGGTTCTCCGTTTGGTGAAAAAAAGAAGGCTATTGGCCAGAATTGAACTGGCAAGAATAACCGGCCTGACCCAGCCCACCATCACCAACATCGCCAATGAACTGATTGCTTCCCGGCTTCTTTTGGAGGTCGGCACTTCCGATACGCGTTCCGGCCGGAAGCCAATCCTGCTTTCATTCAACGACAAGGCGTTTTACGTCATTGCCATCAGTTTTACCCGGCGGGGGTTTTCCGTGGCCCTAACCGACCTGCAGCCGACCATTCTCTACCGGAGGGATTCGTCTTACAGTATCCTCGATAATACCGAAATAGCACTTCTCGAACTCCAGAAGGAATTTATTCACGTTCTCGAATATGCAACCCACTCTCTTCGTTTGATTCTGGGTATCGGCGTTTCGAGCCCCGGCCCGGTCGATCCGGATACCTGTACCATTCTGTCTCATCCCACCTATTTGAATCACCGGAATCTGGATCTGCGTTCTTACCTTCGGGAATATGATTTACCGCTGTTCATGATGAATGACGCCGATGCCGCCTGCCTTCACGAAACCTGGAATGGAGAAGGAAAAGAATGCCGGAACCTGGTCTTTTTTATGGTCGGGGAAAATGTCGGCGGAGGAGTCGTCATCGATGGGAAGCTCTATGATGGGAAAAAACACAAAGCTGCTGAAGTCGGACATCTCTGCGTCAACCTTTTCGGTCCCCGCTGTGTCTGTGGCAACCGGGGTTGTCTCGAAATGTATTGCGGCGTGCCGAGCATCCTGGAGAAAGCCCGGGAAGCGGCCTGGTTCGGAAAAAGCTCCTTTTTGAAAAGCTTTTTGTCCGGGAGCTCCGATTTACAGTTCAGCCAGTTGGTGGAGGGGGGAAAACAGGGTGATAAGATTTGCTTGAACCTTTTGGATCAACTCGGTCAACATGTCGGAGCGGGAGTGGTCAACCTAATCAATCTCTATGGTCCGGAAAAAGTGGTGATTGGAGGCGAACTGGTTCTGGCCAGGTCCTTCATCGAGAAATCAGTGGAACGGATCATTCGGGAACGGACTTTTTACAGGGATTATGCCTCCCCCGAAATCAGCTTTTCCCGGTGGGGAATAGATACGGCTTTGCTCGGGTCGGCGTCGATCATCCTCGATCACTTCATTGCCGGGGAACTGGGCCGTTTTTAATATAGGAAAGGGAGACTTAGAAGGGAGGCTGAACGAACCCATGTACTTGTTTCGCAAGGGAGACTGGTTTTCGATCTTGGCTCTGGCTGCGGTCGCCGCTCTCTTGGTGTTTTTTAGTTTTGCACCCTTGAAAGACCGGGGATTCACGCTGACTATCGAACGAAGCGGTGGGATTGAAAAATACCAGGTGTTCCCTGATGAAAATCGGACTTTCGAAGTGGAGGGACCGTTAGGGACGACTTTGGTGCGCATTCAGGATGGGATGGCCTGGATTGCCTATTCCCCGTGCCCGGACAAACTTTGCCTGGCGGCGGGGATGATTCCTGAAAACACCACAATCATCGTTTGTGAAGCGAATTCGGTCGTTTTACGAGCTGGGGAATAGAAAGCTGGTTGTCTTTTATGACATCCTTCTTTATAATGAAGGGATACCGAATTGTTTTATGGGCATTGGTTAAACGGTTTGGAGAGGTGGCTGAGTTTGGTCGAAGGCGCCCGCCTGGAGAGCGGGTAGGCAGGAGATTCCCTGTCTCGTGGGTTCGAATCCCACCCTCTCCGCCAGATTTGCCCCTAATCGTGCTAGATGGGGAGTTAGCGGTGCCCTGTACCTGCAATCCGCTAAAGCAGGGTCGAATTCCGGAATGAGGTCCTTCTTTTCCGGTTACGGACAGGTTCCGCGGCGTCGATGATCGGGTCTCGCGCAACGAATCCCCGCCAACCCCGCCAGGCCCGGAAGGGAGCAACGGTAAGTGGGGCTCTTCGGGTGCCGCGAGGGCACCTGGTCGGAGCTGGTTGGCCTGTTAGCGGCCGGGGACAGCAGTGATCGAGTGACGGTGCACGATTAGGGGCAATTTTTCGCCGAGAACCGGAGTGTTTATTGTGCATCGAATTGAACGATCATGCGACAGCGGGACAGCTCCCGCTTCTTATCAGTCAATGTACAGGAAGTGGAGACCCCGTTCCTTTCAGGCTTTGGTTGGACAGGATATTCCGGTAACCATCCTGGTCAATTCCCTGACAGAAAACCGGATCAGTCACGCGTATCTTTTTTGTGGACCCCGCGGAATCGGAAAGACCACAACGGCCCGCATTCTGGCTATGTCCCTCAATTGCCCTCAGATAAACGGGGTGGAACCCTGTGGGGCTTGTGAAACCTGCCGATCAATCCAGGGGGGATCATCGCTGGATGTTGTGGAGATCGACGCGGCCTCCCATCGGGGGATCGACGAGATCCGCGATCTCCGCGAAAAAGTCAAATATATGCCTCTGCGCAGCCGCTATAAAGTATACATCATCGATGAAGTGCACATGCTCACTAACGAGGCGTTCAATGCACTCCTGAAAACCCTGGAGGAACCTCCCGCACATGTCGTGTTCGTTCTGGTGACCACGGAACCCCAGCGCCTGCCGGATACCATCGTTTCCCGGTGTTCCCGAATCAATTTCAACAAAATAGACCTCGACGATACGGTCGGTCAACTCCGGCTGATTGCTCAAACCGAAGGCCTGTCCGTCGATGACGAAATCCTGTTTCTGATAGCCCGGAAGGCCGACGGCGCCTTGCGGGATGCGGAGAGTTTTCTGGAACAGATTGCCGCCTGGGGTGGGCCAATTGACTTTGCGACGGCCAGTCGTATCTTGCGGGAGGTCGATCCGGAAAACCTGGATGAATTGTTTTTTAGTCTTTCGGCCGGGAAACCCGGCGAGGCGATTATCGCAATCAACCAATGGCTTCGAAACGGCTTAACTCCGGAAGAGTTGGGCCGGAGCCTGCTCGATTATTTTCGGACTCTCCTTGTTGCTGCCCTGATCGACGAGAGGCGCCTTGCCGGCATCAGCGAACGTCGCTGGGCAACCGTTCACTCCCTGATCGACGGCTTTAGCGTACCGACGCTTAAAAACGTTTTGAGTGCCATTCAGAAGACTATGGTAGATATGCGTCGTTCATTACAACCTCAAGTGTTGCTTGAATTAGCAATTTTTGATATAATAAAGGTTCTGGGAGTCGACATCCAGTGCCCATCTTCTTTCCCAACCGGTCAGCGTGGTTGCCAACTACAGGAGTTACCGGCCAAGACTGACAGCGAGCAGAATCTCCTTCTGGAAAACGTGAATCAAGCCAAGAAACCGGAAGAATCCGTTTCCGGTACAGGACAGATGGCTGAGCGACTGCCGGAAGATTGGTGGCTCGAGGTTCTTGCGGAAATCAAGAAAAAACGAATATCCCTTTATGCCTTTTTACAGGAAGCGGTTCTCAGGGAAAACGAGTCTTCAGCCGTCACGCTTGCTTTTCGAACGGATTGCCGCTTTCACAAGGAGAGCGTCGAGAGAAAAGAAAATTACCGTCTTCTGACCGATGTCCTGGAACAGATCAAGGGTGGGATCTGTCGAGTCGAATGCCTGATCGATCCGGAGTTGCCGGTTCGCTCTGCTGTCCTGCCGATTGGGGAAAGCGCTAGTCCCCGGGGATTCGGGGGAGAGCCACCACTCTTTTCGTTGGCTGGGGGGCAGGTGAACTCCGGTGAGAGAGCTCGTACTCTTCTTCAGGAAACCACTGATCTCTTTGCCGGCGTGGTGGTGCACTATATTTCTGTTGATGATCACTCGAAAGGAGGATGGGGGGACGCAGAATATGAAAAACCTGATGAGAGAAGCCCAGAAAATGCAGGCTAAAATCGCAAAAATGCAGGAAGCGCTGAAGGAAATAACCTGCGAAGTGCATAGCGGTGGAGGCATGGTGAAAGTTGTCGTTAACGGGCAACAGGAAATACTTTCGCTGATCATTGAGCCGGAACTGTGGGAGGAAAATGACCGGGAAATGCTCCAGGATCTGGTTCTTGTCGCCGTAAACGAGGCGCTGAGACGGTCCCGGGAGATATCACAGGAAGAAATGTCAAAAATCACCGGGGGATTCAATCTGCCGGGCATACTCTAATCCGGCGTTAAGATTTTGAGGGTTGGCCATTTTCCCGATTTTTTTACCCTTATTCTTTTAGTGCAAGGCATATGATGCAAAATAGACTTGTGTGGGTTCATGAGAGGTGAAGGCTGTTTGGTTGATTCATATCCTGATGCGTTGAAAAGACTGGTATCCGCTTTGTCCCGTCTGCCGGGTGTTGGGCCGAAAACGGCCCAACGTTTGGCTTTTTTCCTGATCAAATCTTCTCCTTCCGAGGTAGAAGAGCTCGTTGATTCTCTCCGGGACATTTCAATGAAAGTCCATCTTTGTGAAATTTGCGGATATTATACCGACGAGACACGCTGTGCCATTTGCCGAGACTCAACCCGCGACAAAACCGTGATCTGTGTCGTGGAGAAGCCACAGGATGTTCTGGTAATAGAAAAAACCGGGTACCGGGGGGTCTACCACGTTCTGCAGGGAGCCATTTCTCCACTCTCGGGCGTGAGCCCCGAAGACCTGACTATCGACCGCCTGCTCGCCCGGCTGCATGGAGATAACCGGCAATTTGTGCAGGAGGTTATCCTGGCGACCAATCCTTCACTCGATGGGGAGGCCACAGCCTTGTTTATTGCCCGGAAACTCAAACCTCTCTCCATCCGCACAACCCTGATCGCCCGGGGTCTTCCCCTGGGGGGCGACCTCGAATTCACCGACGAAATCACTCTCTCTCAGGCACTGGAAGGTCGTCGGGAAATTGTCACCGTTTAAGCGCCGGTTTCTCGCTTTTTTACGAAACGGCTCCTCCAGTAGGAAGCCAGGCGAGAAGATTGATCGGAAAGAATACTGAGTAAAAAAATGGATCAGATGGGAGGAAGTGTTTTGAATCAATCCCTGGAAATCAGATGGCATGGCCGGGGAGGCCAGGGGGTGGTGACCGCTTCCCGAATTTTGGCTGATGCTTTGCTTGCGGAAGGAAAGCATTTCCAGGCCTTTCCGGAATACTTTTTTTATTGGCAAAAGAAAACCAGAAGAACAATAAAATAAAGTTTTATTTATCCTTTTTCTTAATGCTTATAAATAAAATTATCCCTGCAAATACCAACAGACATAGAGCTACAGTCCAAATTATATCTGGATACTTTCCAGCAAAGCCCGATATCGAAAGATGCTTGGCAAGAATAGCGCTATACGCCCAAACAAGAACGAGTCCATAAGGGAAAAAGCGGTCGCGAAACATACGCCACGAGCCGATAATCATTCCAACCAATAGCACTAAGACTGTCCAAAAACTTTCTGGAAGGCCAAACCCATTCCATCCAAGATAAACAAGGAAAACGGTAATATTGGCAATCGTAGCCACCGTAATCCAGCCAAAATAAATACTGAAAGGCAAACGCACAAGCCAGGTCTCTTTTGGAGTAATAGCGCGTTTATGGAAAATATCGGCAATTTTTATAAGAGTAATCAACAACCCGAGCATAATGATGACCGAGAGCCAGATTAAATCGTAGTGCCAAGCAAATATCCAGGAAGCATTAAGGAGCGCGTTTACGATGAATATGCGATTGACTTTTGCCACCAATTCATCTTTTTTATGCCACAACTGATAAACGACATATATTCCTAAAAGGGCATAAATTAAACCCCAGATGGAAAACGCATAGCCAGCTGGCGCAAAAAGGTTTTGGTAATTGTCGGATATTTGTCCAGTGCTTCTACCGCCGAGCGGAAGCAAAACAGCCAGATAGTTTACTCCGACCATTATGACATAAGCTACTAATGTTGATATTTTTAAAATTTTTGTGTTCATAAGTGTTTATTTTATCATCAGTCGTGTTTTTTAGCAAATTCGGAATGACTAAGTGCTCCTATCCTTAAATACGATGACGTATAATATGTTGCTTCTGTAGTGCATAATATGGTATGATGACATAAAGGAGGTGGTCATCATGCCGAGAAAGAGCCCTTATGCGATACATTTGTCCCAGTATGAACGGGACGTGCTCGAAACTGCAGCAAGAAAACATACGTCACCGTATAAGGACGTGATCAGGGCGAAAATTGTTTTAATGGCAGACCAGGGTCTCGATAATGACGAAATCGCCGGTCGTCTTGATACACCTCGTCAAATCGTGAGCAAATGGCGCAAACGGTTTTACGAGGAAGGCCAACAAGGCCTTCAGGATCTGCCGCGTGGGGGTCGCCCAGGTTATTTTTCCCCCGGCGGTGATAGTTGAAATTAAAGCCCTTGCTTGTGAATTGCCGCGTGAACTGGGGATACCGTTATCCCGATTATCGTTAGCCGAACTGCGGAGCGAGGCTATTAGTCGGGGCATTGTAGCCCAGGTAGGTGGCGCCACCCTTTGGCGCTGGTTGGCCGAAGATGCCATTAAGCCTTGGCGGTACCGGAGCTGGATCTTTCCCAGGGACCCTGACTTTACGGAAAAAACAAACCGCGTATTAAGTCTTTATGAAGGTTTCTGGGATGGCCGGGCACTTGGCTCTAAGGAATTCGTTGTGTCAGCCGATGAAAAGACCAGCATTCAGGTTCGGCAACGTAAACGACCAACAAAAGCACCAAAGCCGCATCAACAGATGCTTGTGGAGCATGAGTACGAACGAAAAGGCGCATGGGCGTATTTGGCAGCCTGGGATGTACAACGGGCAAAGGTTTTCGGCCGATGCGAACTACATAGCGGAATAGCGCCTTTTGATCGACTGGTGGAGCAGGTGATGTCTCAAGAGCCATATAATTCAGCTAACCGGGTATTTTGGATTGTCGACAATGGTTCGTCTCATCGTGGTGATATTGCCTGTGGCAGGCTTAAAAAAACAATGGCCGACAATTGAGCTGATACACCTTCCGGTTCACGCCAGTTGGCTAAACCAAATCGAGATATATTTTTCTGTTGTCCAGCGAAAAGTGCTTACACCTAATGACTTCACCTCTCTTTCTGAGGTTGAGGAAAGGTTATTGGGTTTTCAGGAACGGTATCAGGAAGTCGCTCGGCCCTTTGAGTGGAAATTTACCCGGGCAGACTTATCAAGATTGCTTAACAAATTGAATCAAAAAGTAGAACCTGATAAAATATTGGTTAGCGCTTAAATACGTCATCGTAATTATGGTTTAGAGCACTAAGGCTTAGTAATGATATTTGTTTTAATTTTGACCAGATCCAGTAGTAGGATAAATATAAAAAAATTCAATTTACATTTAAAATCAGCTACAATCCCTAATACGGACCGGAGAGAATGGGTGCTCCGATCAAGGCGTTCAACCGGGTGAGCGATCAGCCGATCCGAAACCATTGCGGGGCGGTATATCCAAAAATCGTTATAGTCGTGGATCCGACCCTTTTGGGTAAAGTCAACGTGCTGGAAGGATTGGGTGACGATGGGACCCTGGTTGTCAACTACGAGGGGAATCCCGCTCAATTGCGGGAGTTACTTGGATTCACCATTGGGCGGGTGGTGACCCTCAACGCTTCACAAATTTCCCGTGAAATTCTGGGCCGGGTGATGGTCAATACTCCAATGCTCGGGGGGCTGTGCCGGATTTTTGACCAGGTCTCCATGGAATCAATATTGGAAGGGGTCAAGGCCCAATTTGGTACAAAACTCCGGCCCGAGATCATTGAGATGAATATAGCTTGCCTGAAAAGAGCCTATGAGGAGACACAGATAGGATGAGAAGCCTGAAATCCGCGAAGGAACTGGTACCCGGCGGCCTGGTCGTCGAAGCGGGAAACGCCCGGGACTACGAGACCGGAGACTGGCGCACGGAAAAGCCCGAGGTTGACTTCGGGAAATGCATCCATTGTTTTTTTTGCTGGGCCTATTGTCCGGACGCAAGTGTCAACGTCGATCCGGAGGCGGGAAAAATGAAAGGCTTTGATCTCAGGCACTGCAAGGGTTGTGGGATCTGTGCCGGAGTCTGTCCCAAGAAAGCAATCACGATGGTTCTCGAGCAAAGATCAGCGACGAAGGCTAGGGATGATCATGGCTAAGATATTGAGCCTGAGTGGCAACGCGGCAGTCGCCCACGCCATGCGACAGATCAACCCCGCCGTGGTGGCGGCTTATCCGATTACGCCCCAGACTGCTTGCGTGGAGCAGTTCGCGGAGTTCGTGGCGGAAGGAGAGGTGGACACGGAATTCGTCACTGTGGAAAGCGAACATAGTGCCATGAGCGCCTGCGTGGGAGCCGCCGCCGCCGGCGGGAGGGTCATGACCGCTACATCAGCCAACGGCCTGGCTCTCATGTGGGAGATTATCTATATCGCAGCCAGCATGCGTCTTCCCATCGTCATGATGGTGGCCAACCGGGCTTTGTCCGGGAATATCAACATCCATTGCGATCATTCCGACACGATGGGCGCTCGGGATGCGGGAT
>DATIKP010000174.1:0-7500 GCA_035477455.1 Atribacteraceae bacterium | reverse complement strand
AAAAAGGAGGACTCATCGTGGAGACTCGATCTCGTTTCAGGGGTTTTTATCAAATAATGTTTCTTGTCTTGCTTGGACTTGGCTTGGGTTTGAGTGCCTCTCTAACGGCATTTTCCGAGGAGTCTTCCGGGATTCCCCGATTGTTGACTTTGCAGGAAGTGGTTTTCTCGGCAGCGGAAAAAAACCCTTCCGTTCTCGATGCTCTCGATGTGGTGGAAATCGCACGTTCAAATCTCCTCTTGGCTCGGGAGGGAGAGTTCGATCCGGTGGTGACTGTTTCGGGAAATCTTGCCCTGCTTGGGGATTTGACAAGCGGAGGGGAAATTTCCATTAAAGATACCATTCCTATTGCCGGGTTGGGGAAAGAACCCGTTGCTTTGGAACGGGCCGAGATTTCTCTTGCACAGGCTGAACAAGCACTGAGTGTTACCCGGCAGGAAGCGATTTATCAAGTCATGGGCGCCTTTTTTACAGTTCTGCGTTCGGAAAGGGCGCTGGAAGCTGCGCGCCTGGCCGAGGACATAGCGCGCACCACCTTAATCGACACCGGTATTCGGTTCGAATTGGGGAACGCTTCGCAGCAGGACCTCTGGCAGGCTGAACAGAATTATCTTGAAGCTCAGGGTTCGACCGCACAAGTCTGGTCGGGATTATTGAATCACCGGAAAAAACTTGGGTTGGTGAGTGGCCTGAATCTGGACGAGGAGGTTATTCTGCAAAGAGACTTCACCGTCAGGATGGACAAGCCGGACCGGACGGTCTATCTTCAATACGCCCAAGAACGACATCCCACTCTCTTTGATCTTGTTTTTGAACGGGAACGGGCTGATCTGTCCTTGGAGGAGACCCTCGGGGAACGGCGCCCGAAAATCGGAATCTTTGCTTCTCTTGTGGAGGACCAGTGGTCTCTTAGTCTGAGAACTCAAAATCCGGAGTGGGATCTCGATTGGGAAATACAGGGCCGTTTTTACGGGGACGATTCATTGAGCACTGCCGTTGATTCTTTTGCGCCAAGCAGTAACGGTTGGGGTGCAGGAATCGAAGTTATCTGGGTTCCTTTCGATGGAGGGACAGGTCGGGAACAGGAACGGCAGGAAAGAATCAAGATAGAAAAGATCGAGCGGTCTATCCAATACCAAGGCAGCAAAGTGGAGATAGACATCGATGGGGCGATACAGGCGGTTTTTGACGCCGAAAACCGGCTGTTCTTGAGTGAACTGGGGTTGAAGATCGAGGAAGCGAATTCCCAGGCCAGGAGCCAACAGTTGGAACAGGGATTTATAACCGACCGGGAATACAGGCAAGCCGCCTATCAGCTTACCTTGGCCTGGATGAACCATGACATTGCCTTGACCGATTTGATCCTGTCCCGGGCCCGCCTGGAGCAGGTCTCCGGACGAAATATTCAGCTCGAGACTATTCTGGAGACCGCTGTTATTGCCCCCTGATTTTTTGAGGAGGGGCGAAGAGGCAAGGGAGAGCCAAGAAACGGAGGGGTGCTTATGAAATATCGAAAAAAAACCCTGATTATTGTTTTTGTCATCATTATTCTTGGAATCGCCGGTCTCGGAATCCGGCAGATTCAGTCCAGCCGGGCAGCCGTCGGGTCGTCGACGGAGGAGGCTCCGGCTACTGTGGAGGTGGTACGGGGAGAAATCAGTTCCATTATCTCTGCGTTGGGTACCCTGCAGGCGGCCGACCGGGTGGAGATCAATGCCAAAGTGGAGGGGACCGTGCGGACTCTTCTCGTTGAAGAAGGGGAACAAGTTGAAGAAGGATGGCCTTTGATCGAACTTGATGCAGGTATCTGGACGGTTCGCTTGAAACAGGCCGAAGCTGACGTTTTGTCCCGGCAGGCCGAACTTAACCGTCTGCTCACCGGCCCCACCGAATATGAGATTGTCCAGGCTGAAGTTGCTCTGGCGGAAGCCCGTATTAACCTTTCCAGTGCCCGGGAGGACCTCGAACGTCACCGCAGCCTCTTTGAAGATCTGGCCGTTTCCAGGCAGACCGTTGAAAGCAGTGAGTCACAGGTCGCCATCCTGGAAAAGAGGGAAACAGTGGCAGCCAAAAGTCTCGAGGAACTGCTGAAGGGAGCGGAACCGGAAGACATTACTCTGGCGGAAGCCCGCCTGTCTCAGGCGCAAGCGGATCTGGAAATCGCCCGGGACGATGTTGCTGCGACTACTATACGTTCCCCGATCCGGGGAACGTTAATAGAAATGATCGTAAAAATCGGGAATACGATCGACCCGATGGGTTCCACTGGAAGACAGTTGGCCGTCGTGTCCGATCTGGTAACAATGAGGGCGGTCGTGCCAGTCAACGAGATCGATATCCCCCGCGTGCGGATAGGACAGGAGGCCTTTATTACCTTGGACGCCTTACCCGGGGAACGATTTTTAGGTGAAGTGACGAATATCGCCTTTGAAGGGAAAGTGATCGACAACATCGTCACCTTCGAGGTAACGACCCATGTCCCAAACCCGGACGGAATATTACGAACCGGGATGACCGCTGACGTTGAAATCGTCCTTGAGCGCAGGGAAAACGTCCTGCTCTTGCCTCTCGAGGTGTTGCAGGAAGGTCCGGAAGGCTCGAATGTCCTGCTGCTCGACGGTGAGGGCAACGCTGTGACCCGCCAGGTACGTACGGGGCTCCGGAGCGAAACCTTGGTAGAAATCATGGATGGTTTGCGGGAAGGCGAAGAGGTAGTGCTTCCCCAGGCTGGCTTTTTCCAACCGAATAGCGCTTATCCCCCGGGAGGAATGCGTGTTAGGCCGGGAATGCGCCCATGACGACGCGAACTACATGATTCCGGTAATTGAAGTCACTGATCTATGCATGGAGTATCGGGGAGACGGTTTTGAAGTCAAAGCCTTATGTGGTGTTTCTTTTCGGGTCTACCCCGGCGAGTTTGTCGCAATAATGGGACCCTCCGGTTCGGGAAAATCGACCCTCCTGAATATCCTGGGCTGCCTGGACCGGCCAACCAAGGGTGAATATCGGATCGACGGTGAACTGGTCTCCACCTTGAATGAGGGGCAGCTTTCCCGGGTCCGGAATCGAAAAATCGGTTTTGTCTTTCAAAGTTTTAATCTCCTGCCCCGACTCAACGCTTTTCAGAACGTCGAACTTCCCCTGATATACGGTGGGTTGTCCCGTTCCCGGCGGGCTGAAGCGGTACGTTCGACCCTGGCAGCGGTGAATTTGGGAGACCGTCTCCGCCACCGGCCCAATCAACTCTCGGGGGGACAGGTGCAACGAGTGGCCATTGCCCGGGCCCTGGTGAACGGCCCCTCGATCATTTTGGCCGATGAGCCGACTGGCAATTTAGACACCCGTTCCGGGGAAGAAATCATGAGCATTTTTCAAGCGCTCAACCGGGAGGGTAAAACTATTATCCTGGTGACTCACGAGCACGACATTTCCCGGCACGCCAAAAAAATCCTCCACTTTCGGGACGGAGGATTGGAAAAAGAAGAACCGGTCCACAACCCTCTTGATGCCTTGGACGTCCTGCGGGAGCTCGAGAAAGCGTTGTCCGGGAAAAAGGCGGTGATAGAATCGTGAACCTGCTTGAGAGTTTCCGTACTGCGACCTACAGCCTTTCTTCAAACAAGCTCCGCTCTTTTCTGACCATGCTCGGCGTGATCATCGGGGTGGCCGCCGTTGTCTCCATGGTCTCGCTGGGCCAAGGCGCCCGGGTACAGATCACCCAGCAGATTGGTGACCTGGGGTCCAATGTCTTGACGGTCGCCCCCGGTCGCTTTCAAATGCGGCCCGGAGGAATGATTCAATCCGGAGCCGATGTCGCCGCCCGAGACTTTGAATATTCACTCTATCAGGATCTTGAGCGGGTGGCTGGAGAGGAACTTCTGCCCCATGGGATCAGGAGCCTGATGGCCGAATCCAGGCTTTCGAGTATCGTTTCACACCGGCATGAGACGGTCAAGACCACGATCGTCGGAACAACGCCGAATTATCCGGATATCCAAAATTTTCGACCCTCACTGGGCCGTTTTTTCTCTCTAGTCGACCTGGAAGCGATGAACCGGGTGGCCGTACTCGGATCGACCGTAGCCGAAGAATTGTTCGGTGAATCGAATTTCGCTCTGGGACAATCCGTCCGGATAGGGAATGTCAATTTTACTGTGATTGGAGTGATGGAACCGAAATCAGAGTTCGGTCAGGATTTGGGAGATCGCGTCCTGGTGCCGATCACCACCACTCAGAAACGACTCACCGGCAGCCGTCTGATACAGAGTATCACCGTACAGACGGTGTCCACCGCAGCCGTTCCTCAGACTGAATCTTTTCTCAACTGGTTTTTTACCCGGAGCCTGGGAGGAGAGGAACACTTTAGCGTCTTCAACCAGCAGAGCATTCTGGATACAATTACTGAAGTCACCGGAACGATCACTTTCCTCCTTGGCGGGATTACCGGGATATCCCTTTTGGTGGGCGGCATTGGAATCATGAACATCATGCTGGTTTCGGTAACCGAGCGAACCCGGGAAATCGGTTTGCGAAAAGCGGTCGGAGCTCGTCCCTCCGATATTCTTCTTCAATTTCTCATCGAGTCCTCTGTCTTGAGCGGACTGGGAGGGATTATCGGTATTATCTTGGGGATCGTGACTTCCCGGGGCATAGCCAGATTATCTCAGTGGGAAACCCTGGTATCGATTGAGTCTGTAGTGATCGCCTTTGGGGTCTCTCTGGCGGTAGGACTCTTCTTCGGGATTTTCCCAGCCCGCCGGGCCAGCCGGATGGATCCCATCAATGCCTTGCGTTACGAGTAACTATTGGGATACGCCCGTCTTCTCTTTCCGGTAAGGGCGTATCCCAATCAACACCCACATGCTCGTGGTTCTGTCAATTCAGAAGAGGAGGTGCAGCATGGCTCTTGAATTTTTAAGTATCGTGAAAAGATTTAGTTTGGCTCCGTTGATCTTCCTGGTTTTTACAGCGTTTCTTTCCGGCAATTCTCCGCTTCACGCTTCGGGAGGAGAATCAGTCCACCTTTCTCTTGAGGAGGCGGTGTCTCTGGCCCTTCAGAAGGGGAGCGCTGTGGAAAAAGCTATCGTGAAGCTCCGGGAAGAAGAAATAAATTATAAACAGGGAAGGGCGGATCTTTTGTTAAACCCTTCTATTCTCCAGGAGCTGACGATTGAGAACTCCTGGCGGGTGGCCCAGCGGAACTTGGAAATGAGCAAGGCCGATGCCGCCAAAGAAGTGGAAGAAGCCTATTATGATGTCTTGCGCATGGAACGGGCTCTGATCCTTTCCGAGGAAAACCTGGAACGGGCCCACAAACGGCTGGAGGAGATCGAGACTCGGTTCTCACTCGGTATGGTTGCCGAAATCGAGATACTGTCGGCCGAACTGGAGGTCTCTCGGGCGTTATCGGAAAAAAGCCGAAACGAAAATGCCTTGCTGCTTGCCCGGATGAGCTTAAATCGTTTACTGGGTCGGGAGATGACCGCTCCCCTCACCCTGGTGACAGACTTGGGAATGGACCAGGTCATCTTGGACCCGGTTCAAGCTGTCAATCATGCGTTGGCGCAGCGGCTGGAGATTAAAATCGCTGAAGATACGGTGATTCTGCGGGAAAAAGAAGTTGAGGTGAACAGTACCGATTTTACCCCTCCCCTCGTTCGGGACAGATCTTTGGTCAAGCTCGCTGAAGCGAAGGCGAACCTTGTTGAAACCCGGCAACTTATCGAAATCGAAGTTCTTCGGAACCATGAGAGTCTTCGTAATGCCGAACGGTCGATACCCCTGCAAGCTGGCAGCCTGGATATCGCCCGGGAACGTTTCCGGATTGACCAGGCCCGTTTCGAAGCCGGGGTGATTACCAGCCTGGATCTCACGGACAGTCAGAACCGGACCTATGAAGCCGAGACGGCTTATCTCCAGACCTTGTTCGACTACAGCGTCGCCCGCGCCAACTTTTTCAAGTCATTGGGCATGTCTCTTGCAGAAAGAGAATCGACCGGTCCGAGAGATGAGGCGCCCACCCTCCCGGCTGATGAGGGAGGCGAGGTAGACGGGGAGACCGAGTAGATTAGTAGATTATATCAACCAGGCCAGTCCGGGCGAATAAGTCAAATTTGCCCGGACTGGCGTTTTCTGACATATTAAGCCAGTGGGCCGAGGACGTGAAGAGGTGAGATTTGGTAACTGGGAAAGGAGTGCTGTTATGGCCGGAATTGCCGGTATGGCCCGACGGGGCAAAACACAATTGGTCAACCGGATGCTTGATGCCATCCAACGCCGGGGATCACATCCGGACGGACCAATAACTCGTTTTCTTAAAACCAGACATCACAAGATGAAAGCGAGCTTCAAAGAGGTCACAAAGAAATACCGGAGTGTATTTATCACCGGGAATTTTTTGATGCCCTTTTGGTCTGCTCCGGTATCACCAACCACCGGGTGGCCGGATATGTCTCAGAAATTTTTTCCAGAGAAAGCAGCGACGAGCTTTTCGCCGGGTATGACTATCTCAAGTCGATCGATCGGGATCAGCTTCCCGACGAGTTGACTACCATTACCCAGAGCCTCCATAACACCGCTTTACAGCGGGTTGACCGCAGTGCCGCCTCTTTCGGTCTCGCTGCACACGTGGTATTTTTGGATCCTTCGTTGGTGGGACTGGCCTTGCGAATACCGACGGAAATGAAGATCAAGGATGGAGTGGAGAGATGGATCTTACGGGCGGCCATGGAGGGATCTCTGCCCAAAAGCGTTCTCTGGCGGAAGAAATCCAAATTCTGGCAGGGAACAGGCTTGCACGATCTGTTGGCCCGCGAAGCTGATACGCAAATCACTGATGCCGACTTCCGCCGGGAGCGGTCGCTGCCGAATGGATTGGTGCTGAACAGCAAAGAAGAATTGATGTATTACCGGTTTTTCCGGGAACACTTCGGTGAACTGGTTGACTTGTCCTGGATGGGACGAACCCGGGGAGCGCCCCGCACGTGACCTGATCGGACAGCCTAAGTATTTTTTAGTCTCCTCTTTACTTCCGCGGAATTTTATCCCACAATGATGCGAGATAAAAGGTTGAGAAAAGGTCGGAGAAGAATGGGAGGAAAAGTTGTTGCCTGAATGATGGTTGATGGCGGGGAAAAATCGAAAACGAAACAAAGTAGGTGGCGAAAACCTGTCCAGGGACTTGGGCTATCTCCCGGAACCCTGGTCGAACCGGCTGAACGGCAATTTGAAGAAACCCGGGTACGGGTGATTTCCTTCACCCAGGATCAGTTTCGGGAAGAGGAATGCGGCACGGTTAACCAGGCGCTGGATTTGGTCAATGCAAGGTTCGTGACCTGGATCAACATCGATGGGTCCCTCGAACCGGATGCTTCAGAAAAGGCAGGGAACGGGCTTTCCCCTCATCCCCTGGTACTCAAAGACATTCAAAATGCCGTCCTTCGCCCGAAAATTGAAGATCTGGGTGACTTTTTCTGATCTCGGCCAAGATGTTCTATCAAG
>DATIKP010000173.1 GCA_035477455.1 Atribacteraceae bacterium | reverse complement strand
TTTTTGATCACTTCTCGGTCTTTCTGGCTCACCCCTCTGCGCTGCATACCGACCTTGTTCAACCCATAGAGTTTCACCGGATGACCATCAGCCAAGGTATACGGAGGTACATCCTTGATCACCTTGGACAGACCGCCGATCATCGCCAGTCGCCCGATGCGCACAAACTGGTGGACACCCACCAACCCGCTGAGTGTTGCCTGATCCTCGACGGTGACGTAGCCAGCCAGGGTGCTGCCATTAGCCAAGGTAACTTCATCTCCGATCAGGCAGTTGTGGGCGATATGGCCATAGGCCATAATAAAACATTTTTTGCCAATGCGGGTCCACTTTTTTAGACCGGTGGACCGGTGGATGGTGACAAACTCTCGGATAATGGTTTCGTCACCGATCTCGATCCCCGACTCTTCTCCCTGGTAGGAAACATCCTGCGGCGGTGTACCCAACACCGCATGGTGTCCAATAGAGCAGCGGATCCCAATGACGACCCGCCCTTCACAAATGGTAAAAGCACCTATCCGGCTCCCATCGCCGATTCGGCAACCGGCTCCGATAATCGCATAAGGTCCGATCTCGACCCCCTGGCCCAAGACCGCGCCATCTTCAATCAAGGCTGTTGTATCAATTTTCCTCAATACTCATTCGTCCTTTCCGGGTAGGTCCTGACCGGGATCACCCATCTTTCTTCCGAATAACGGCTATGGTTTCTCATCGTTGAGTCCGCTTGCAAGCAGCGCGGCCAGCCGGTGATTCAGGGCGTGACCGGAGCGGATACCGACAAATTCGCCCCGGATGCGAATGCCAGTCAGCATTATATCTCCAATAATATCCACTATTTTATGGTACGAGGCTTCCCCCGGCATTCGTAAATTAGCAGGGTCTTCCCCGGCTTCTCCAACCAGAAAGGCTTGGTCGCGTACCCCCTGGCCCAGTCCATAACGGAGTATATCTGCAACTTCCCAGCGGAAGGCAAACGTGCGAGCCTGGGCCAGCCCATCGAAATACCCGTCCTGTTCGATGCAGGAAACCCATTGGAGCCGAGTGGAACTGGGGGAATAATCAAGCAAAAACCGTACACCGAACACCGGTGCGGGAGAAATACACAGACAGGAATCGTCTTGGGAAACCATCAGTGGTTTCTCCACCACCAACTCTTTCCGGTACTTCGGAAGTTCCCTCCATCCCGCATCAACCATCGCCTGCCGCCAGATCCGACACGAGCCGTCAAAGCCGGGCAATTCATCGCCAAAGACTTCCACCAGGCAATTGTCTACACCCATTCCCCGACACGTGGCCAATAAGTGTTCAACAGTACCAATTGCAGCCCCGGCCCGAGCAAGGGCCGTCGATCGTTCACTGGGGAGCAGATATTGGACCAGGGCCGGAATCTCGGTCTTTCGTCCTCCAGAGCGGACTTGAAAAACGACGCCGTGATCCGCTGGCGCGGGCTTGAGCGTCGCGGTGACTGCCGCTCCCCCATGCAGCCCATAGCCAGAAACCGTCACGGAACGTTGGAGTGTCCGTTGCGGCGTCCGGGTTTCTCTTTTCCGAAAACAGCCTTCTCCAGTTCCTTGATACGCGTCCATAGTGTCGGCAGTCTGCGCGCCTGCGCCCTTTCCCGCAGTTCAAGACGATGATCCTGGGCTGGAAAACCCGAAATGAAAGAATGATCGGGAATGTCTGAGGTTACCACAGCCCGGCCTGCAATCTTGACGGAACGTCCTACGTTAATATGGTCAACGACCCCGGACTGACCACCCAGCAAGGTATGGTCTCCGACCCGGGCACTGCCGGCCAGCCCGCTTTGCGCGGCAATGACCACGTGCTTCCCAATGTTCACGTTATGAGCCACCATGACCAGGTTATCCAGTTTGGTTCCTGTATCGATCCGGGTAGACCCGATGGTTCCCCGATCGACCGTTGCGTTGGCACCGATTTCAACGTCGTTCCCGATTTCAACCGTCCCCAGGTGAGGAATTTTAACCATTCCCCCTTCTTCCGCTTCATATCCGAAACCATCTCCCCCGATAATCACCCCAGGATGCAGGACGACTCGGTCCCCCAACCGGCAACCTTCCCGAATCACCACATGGGGATAGAGAATACAGTCGGAACCGATGGTCACGTTTTCTCCGATATAGATCTGGGGAAACAAGCAGGTATCCCGGCCTATGAACGTCCCGGCGCCAACGTACACAAAAGCACCGACATGAACTCCGGCCGCAATGTTAGCCGTGGGATGGATGTACGCCAGAGGATCGATCCCGGGAGCCGGCCTAGTCGTTTTTGTAAAAAAGGGGGCTAGTTGGATAAAAGCCCGCCGTGGGTTATCGACAAAAAGCATATACTTCCCGGAAATCCTGTGGTCCGCTCTGCTGACCACGGCCAAGGCTCGACTGCGGGAAATATCCGCCAGTGCTTTTGTATCGAAAACAAAAACCAAGTCGTGGCTCCCCGCGTTTTCGGGCACGCTCAACCGGTAAACATGAAAAGCGGGGTCGCCTGCCAGGCGACCCCCGGTAATATTGACAATCTCTCGCAGCTGCAATGAAACGTAAACTCCGTTATCGGGCCTATCGTCTACGATGGCCGTAAAGCTGCCACGACTTGCTCGGTTATATCGACCCCGCCATAGAGCACGACCGGCATTTCCAGCATTTCCCGTTCTCCAACCGGGATCCGCATTTCTCTCCGAATGACCAAAACCAGGTTCATCTCTTCGGCGATCTTTCGGATCGCCTCGATAACACTCAGATAACGCTGATCGATAAAATCCTGCCTTTTGCGGATCATCTCGTCTCGTATCGGCTCCCACTCCAGGTTCATTTCCGCTTCCAGTGCCTGAACTTCTTCGCGGGTCTTCCCCCTACCTCTTGCGTTGAGATCTTGCTGTCTCTTCTCCAGTTCGGTCACCAGTTCCCGTTCAAGTTCAGCCAATTGAGAAGTGATCGGATGAGTATCAAAAATCCGGTTGATGTCCACCAAACCAATCGTTGACGGGTCAAGCGGATTCGTCGCTGCGAAAACCGGCACACCGATCACCAGACCGATGATGAAGGCTACCGCAACCAGAAGCGTTTTTTGCACGAACATATAGAACAACTCCCCTTTCCAAGCTCAGGGTCCCATCGACCCCCATGATCATATGCGCCGTGTGCCAGTTACAGACCGGGTTAGAATGTGTGACCGATGCTAAAATACGTCTGAGGCGGCCTATCTTCTCCGATCCCGTAGTCCAAGCTGAGGGGACCGATCGGGGTGTCGACCCGCAAACCTATTCCATAACCGGTCCGGATATCGCCAAAATCGATCGCATCGTCAAGATCCCAAGCGTAGCCGGCATCACCGAAAAAGACGACTTGGGTGCCCTCGGCGATTTCCCAGCGGTATTCTAGGTTGAAAAGCAACATTTTATCCCCCTGGAACTCATGAAGATCATAACCCCGTAAAGAGCCGACACCGCCAATCGCGAACTGATCGTACTCCGGGAGGACAGTATCAGCCAGTCCGGCCTGTAGGCGGAGAGCCACCACCGCTTCCTCGCCCGCCGGGATATAATTTCGAAGATCCAGAGAGTATTTCGTATAGTGTTGATCGCCTCCCAGAAATCGTCCGGCCATTTCCACTTGCAGGATACCATACCACCCTTCCGATGGATTGAGGGGGGTATTCCGTGTATCGTAGATGATCGAAGGCGTCAGCGTGTTGATTCGACCATCCCGGTTGGGCATCTCTCCCTCGATGTGAGTCAGGGTGATTTCCTCGGTTTTATAGCGTAACCGCCAGCGCCACTCCTCATCAAAATTCCTACCGAGCGTGACCTGCCCGCCGACTCTCCCTTCTTCATATCTCCCGACAATCTCGTGATCGATCCGGTATTTGCGCAACCGGACCTGATCGTGGATTTCCAGTCCGAAGAAAGTCGGTGTATCGAACAACCAGGGTTCTTCGAATGAAAAACGGTAGAGAGTCCGAGCTCCGAATTCATAACGCAGCTCCACTCGTTGCGCATTTCCTCCGAAATTGATTTCCTGGTAGCGGACAAAACCAAGCCAGCCGTCTTCCGCATTATATCCCACCCCGGCTCCGGCCTGACCGGTCAGCTTTTCCAGCACCCTGACATTCAGAACAACCATGTCCCGCGCGCTACCCGGCTCCAGTTTTATGGTAACGTCGTCAAAAAACCCAAGGTTAAAGATCGCGCGCATACTGCGGTTGATCAAAGAAAAATCGAAGACGACAGGTGCAGCAAAAACCAGCTCCCGGCGGACCACATGTTCGCTGGTCTTTTCCAGGCCTTCGAAAACCACCGCTTCGATGATTCCCTCATGGAGTTGGAAAGTAAGAATGCCGTCCTGAAAGCCGATCCCGTCGATGGCAGTCACCAGAAAGCCGTTATTACTGTAGGCCGCCTTGATCCGTTCCAAGTCCCTTTGAAAAATCTCCCAGTTCATTACCTGACCAGGGGCGATAACCATCTCGTTGGATAAAACCTCATCTTCGACAACCGTGTTTCCCTCGATGCGGATTTCCTTAATAACCTGAAATTCTTCCACTTTATAAATGACTTCGATACCGTCCGGATAGCTGACGGTGTCCACCCAGACTCTAGAGAAATATCCCAGGGCGTAGATAGAATTGATATCGTTACGGATTATTTCCGAATTGAAAGGTGCCCGCAGGGACAACTCGACAGCGGATAAGATAAGGTCCATACTAATGTTTTGATGTCCTTCCACCCGAATGGCGACCACGGGGGGGGCTACCTGGGCAATCACCGCGCTCCAGGAAAAAAAGACAACAAGAAGGATGCACAGCGCCCAAAAGACATGCTTCGTTCTGGTGCTCTTCACTACGGGTACCCTCCTTTGTATCGCGCTAGAATCTATCGTATGCACCATAAGGTTCACATCGGCTCCTTTCCTTGTCCAGACCGGACCACCCGTTCTCGCCCCTTCAATTGTATTCGCCAGGCGGGAAATAGGCAATGCTTTTTTTTCCGGTCTCCGCTTAAAATCGCGTATGGTATTCGAGCATCCATTCCACGGCTCCTTCCTGTGCCAGTTCGGCCTGGAAAGACCATTCCTGATTCAGGTCTAGGGAGAGACCGACAGAAGAACGGGACTGCCCACTCAAATCCTGAGTAAAACAGATGATAAGGTTTTCGCCAAACTCCTTATTCAATGTGAAGCCAAAAAAGTCGTCCTCTTCCGCTCCCGGAGTTTTCCACTCGATGGAATCAAAAAAAAGGTCTTCGGTTAACCGGCTTTTCGGGTCTCCGAGAAGAAATTGAATACCCTGTAAAAGCGGTCCGGTAAGTTTGATCCGGTCAAGCGTGCCATAGGCCTCGGTCGAACCCAATATTAACAGGGAGAGCAGTTCTTCCTGGCTCAGATCGGGCTGCGCTTCCAGATTAAACCGGTAATCATCAAGCGGTCCGCTCGCGCGTAGGGTAACCTGATGGCGCCCAATCTGTTTTCGTCCCTCAAAATCAATCTGGGGAACGAATCCGAAGAGGTTTCCGAAAACCACATATCCCTGCAGAGGGAAGGAGTGCATCACCAGATCATACTCTCCTTCCACCACAGCGAGCCGTCCGGCCATATCGGTCTCGCCGTGGTGGAAAAGAACCTCCAAACCGCCGCTCATGGTCAGGTCAAGAAACCTGGTCTTTACTTTGAGCGCATCACCAACCCGCAAGGAGAGCTTCACCGGAAAGGGGATTTTGTGGAAACTGCGTTCGATCTCTCCGAGGGTATCCAGGGTACCCGGTACCGTGGAGAGTTGCGTCTTATCGATCAACCCACCGTACAGGATCAGATCACCCGTTCCCTGTAAATCATCCCAGAACCCGGACAGGGTAAGAGTTCCCCGCCATTGTCCCGCCGTGAGGCCGGCGAAGACAGGCGTTCCTCCTTCCTCCTCCCGTAAGGCCAGGGTCAGGTCGATCCCCTCGCTCGAGACGACCCCGTGGGGTCGAAAAAGAAACCCAGCCACCTCTCCCACCCCCCCCTTGATCAGTAGTGTACTTTCTTCCAGATGTCCCTCGAGATCGCTGAACCGCAGCAATTCTTCCCCTCCGCGGGAAACGATTAGTTTCCGGATGAAAACGTCACCACCAATCCGCAGGTCGTCCGGGAGGCCTTCTACGGTGAGTTCGGAAGAGCCAACCAGGTGAACGTCTACCAAGTGGTCCTGAAAAACGTGCCGGATGTCGGCCTCGATCCGCAACTGCGCGGCTACTCCTTCCACTGGATCGAAAACTCCGCTGCCGATTACGCTTAATCCTTTTTGGGCTTCGAACAGTTGGATCCGGGTCAGATGCACGTTTCCCTCCACAAAGGACCCCGCAAGATCACCGGTAATGGTCAATCCCGCCGGAGAACGAATGAGCAGGTTTTTCGTCTCAAACACCCAGCGCTCCTCCCCGAATAGCAGATCGCCGAAAAAGTCCGCAGTTCCGGTCAAACCATGCTCCTGGAAAACCGTCAACCCGAGCTGGTCCAACTGAACACCGTATATTCTCAGGAATCCTTTATCAAGAAATGACGGATCGAGATATCTCTCCAAGTAAACCGTTTCCCCCGGTTTCGGGAGGGCGCCCCGGCCAGCCAGTTCAATTTCAAAGGATTCTCCCAGCGGTCCCTCGCCGATCGAGAGGTTATGACCCTGTCCGGAGAAAGTAAAAAACACTTCGTCCCAGCTCCCTTGCACCATCACCGCCACATCGAGCAATTCCGCCGTGAAACCGAATTCGTTTTCCGGTATCTTCAGTTGACTAAGGTTCCCTGCCAAATCGATAAAACGGTAGGGAACACACTCTCCGGCCAAGGTAAGAGTCCCCTGCGGAAACGCAATTTCAAACCGGTCGACTACGATCCGTTCCCCATCCAGCGCGGCGCGAAACGTGGCCCGGTCTCCAGCGATAGCCCCCAGCCTCCACGACGTCACCTCCCCATCGAGGGTCATCTCCCGATGATCCGGTTCCTGGAGGAAAGCGAGCTGGCCGCTCAGAACCATCGCCAGGTCCTGTTCTCCCACCCGGGAAGTAAACAGAAAATCCCCGGCGGTGAGGGTCCCTTCCAGCCGACTGGTCTCGACCTGACGGGAAAAAGATCCTTCGAGAAAGCCGTTTCCTTGGTTAATCCGCATCCCGGAGACCTGCACGTCCCCGCCAATCAGGAGGACTTCTCCCCCGCCTACCCTCCCAATTTCCAACTCATCCCAAAAAATCGTCCCGTCGTGCAGGGCCAGCCGCACAACCGTTTCTCCGTTTCCTTCCTGAGAATATATCTCAATGTCTCCCGACAGGGAACCCCGCACCGGAATAACGGGATCCCAGAGAAAGTCAGGTGAGATGTTCTGAAACTGTCCCGCCAGTTTATAACCAGTGGCCCCGAAGGTCCCGGAAAATCCCACCGTACCGCCCAGAAGGGCCGCGTTTCCCTCAAAACCGATATCCTGACCTTCGCTGAAATATAAATCCAGGTGCGGGTTACGTAGAATGAATCCGTTGACCGTCAGCGCTTCGGAGGAAAATGCTCCCGTCACCTGCCAGCCATCCGAAGGAGCATACTCAATTTTTCCCGCGAGAGTCCCTACTCCAACCAGACCCGGAACCGGTAAAAGGGCACAGTCAAAATCTGCGATTTTGTAAAACACATCTAAACCCACTGAAGACAGGTGCCCCTCATAAACCGCCCGGAGCGGACTCCCAAACCAGTGTGAACCATCCAGTAGTTCTCCCCAAAGGGCTCCCGTAGACAGGGTCCAGACGAAATCACTGTGTGCCCTGCCGGCAGGTTCCGACGAATCCAGGATCAGAGTGCCGGCCACTTCATCAAACGTCGGGGCACAAAGAAACAGCAAAGTAATGTCGCCATTTCTTTGGTTATCCTGCCAGGAACCTTCCAGACGACCTCGGAATCCCTCGCTGAGAGCAAGCCGGGCTTCCCCTGAAAAAACGAACCCTTCCCATCCCTCTGCAGTTATACGCAGATCGGATAAAACAAGGTCATCTAGTGAAACTTCGGGAGAGGTAACCAGCGAAAAAGAGATCCCCTCCAGGCTGGTAAAGCCGGCCGTAACAATCTCGTTTCGGAAATCCCATTCAGCCTGGAGAACTGCTCCGGGCAAGACGGTAAAACCGGTCACCACCAAGTGCGCCGACTCTCCCGTCCGGTAGATTCCTTCCATAGAAAACAATTCACTGGCGGCAATCACGTCCATCCGACCGCTTGTTTTTTGAGCCCGGATCGAGAATGTCCAGGGAAGCGCACCTTGACCACCCACCATGAGGTTTTCAACCAGGAGGCGAAAGTCGGGAAGATCGCTGAGGTTCATTGTCGGTAAATCCGACCAGAAGGTGAGAGTATGTGTGGAGATGGTTATCTGGTCCGCTGTAAGGAGGGGGACGATGTTCCCGCGTAGGAGGTCGCTGATAGACCAGCGAACCGTCAGGGAAGGAGTGTTCAGCTGAGCATTTTCCCCCTGGATATCCAGATTATCCAGCACCAAACCCAGTGGCCATTGATATCTAATGGCTTCAAAATCCAACGTATACAGGTGATCAAGGGCCTGGAACCGATCAAGCACCAAGGTGAAGAGATATTTGGTTATCCGGTTTCCCTGGAAAACTAAGACCACTAGACCAAAAACCAGGACAAGACCGAGAACCAACCATCCTTTCTTCAAGGGGGTCACTCCCTGACCAAGATGCTCCCGGAGTAGCTTCCGTTCATCACGAAGGGCAAAGAGACCCGGTGGGAATAAAAAGTCCGACTATCCTCATATCCGTAAACATCACCTTTGCTGCTCAGTTCGACCAGAAAACCGTTGGTCTTGATCTCGTTCAACCGATCTTCCAGGAAAGTTTGAAAATCGACGGCCGCAGTCGGTGCGATCACCCCCCCTGCAAGGCCTCGAATCGTTACATCAGTTTCGCCCGGGAGAAAATCGAAGGGTACCGGCACAGTAAAATCGATACTTCTGGTCCCTTTCCGGTGCAGGTGAATATCCACTGTCCCCTCTAAAACCTCACCCCGCTTCACTTCAGAAGGGAGAGAAAGTGACTGGAATATGGCTTCCCGTACCTCAGGGGTGATCACAATCTGAATATCGACTTTTTCAGCCACCACCGGGACAAAAGGGTTGAGAAAATAAATTTCGAGGATCTTTCCCAAATTATTGGTTGCGAGGCTCGCAATATCCAATTGACTGGCCCAAAAAAACTCGTTGAAAAAAAGTTCGTTACCCGCTTCGATAGCGACGGTGACCCGGGAACTCCCGGGAATCTGGCTGTCAAGGACCCGGTCGATGGAATCCAGAATCACCCCCGGCATGAATTCGACGATGATTTTCTCATCCTGCACAATATCGAAATTAAATTTGCGGGTCGACCCCTCGGCCTCTTTCCCCACTACGACCGTGGACTTAGTCGTCAACGGGAAAATGTTCAATCGTCCGCTGATACCAGCAGTCCGGTCCTCATCGACAATGCCCACCGGCTCAATGGGGGAACCGACTTTGAAGGGATAGTCTTTTCCTTTGATGCTGAAATTGACAAACATCGAAGTTAAAATGTAGTTGGCTGAACCACGGTGGAGAAAGGGGTGTCCAAAGGCCAGAAATCGGTCGCCGTCCAGAGCGGTGAGAGTCCCGATGGAAACCACATCGACATCGCCGCTGATCAATTGTATCCCCACGGCGCTGCCCGGTTCGAGTTCTCCGGTCTCCTGGGTTTCGGGGCGGCCAAGAAAAAGACGGGGAAGAGCAAGGAGGCTCTTGAAGGAAGAGTGGCGACGAATGAGTTCCTGGCCGCGCCCGTCAAAACCCAGCATCAGAAGGTTGGAATAGGGATTGGCCTGGACAAGGGTCGTCTCGCGCGGTCTGTCCCACAGTTGCATCATCGCCTCGATGGGCGTGACAATACCGATCAGGTTGTCCCTGGTTTCCCAGCTATAGGACAGGGCCCCAGCGATCTCCCCTTCCAGGTAAATCGGGCTCCCACTCATACCGGCCGATATTCCTCCCAGCTGGCGGAGCCTTTCGTCTACCACCTGGATAACAAAGTAACTCTCTTCAACCCGTTCGGCCCGGACAACATCCATGACTTCAATGGCGAAATTCTCGATGGTGGTTCCATAAAAGACCGTACGGCCATATCCGGACATCCCCCGGGTCACTTCCGACAGAGGAAGGTAGCTAAATTCGTCGGCCGTTGCAGAAGCCCCGGAAAAGAGGAGGAAAAACGCTAAACTCGTCCATAGGGCGAGACGTTTCAGTCGGTGACTACTTTTCACTCTTTACCCATTCCTTCCCTTGGTATAGAGAAATCCGTCCCGCAAAGACTTTAGATTATCCAGAACCTTGCCAGCACCAAGGGCTACACAGGAAATTGGTTCTTCTGCGACATAGGTCGGGGTTCCCAAAGCCTTAGAAATCATTTCATCCAATCCCCGTAAAAGCGCACCGCCTCCCGTCAGGCAAATCCCCTTCTCGCCGATATCGGCGGCCAATTCCGGTGGCGTGTGTTCCAGGACAACCCGGGTGGCATCCAAAATGGTTGCCAGCGGCTCGTAAAGACACTTATAGATCTCGGAGGAAGTGATGGTTATCGCTTTGGGAAGACCGGTTACCAAGTCCCGTCCCTTGACCCGGGCCGCCACCTCTTCATCGGGCGGCATAGCGGAACCGACCTCAATCTTGAGCACTTCTGCGGTCCGTTCTCCGATCATCAGGTTAAATTTCTTCCGGAGGTGCCGCACGAGAAAATCATCCATCTTATCGCCGCCGATGCGCACCGATTGACTGGCGACTATTCCACCCAGCGACAAAACGGCAATGTCCGTGGTTCCCCCACCGATATCGATCACCATACTTCCCGAGGGCTCGGCAACATCGAGTCCCGCTCCCAGCGCGGCGGCCATCGGTTCTTCGATCAGGTACGCTTTACGCGCTCCAGCATGATAAGCCGCATCCAAAACCGCCCGCTTCTCAACTTCAGTGCCCCCGGAAGGAACACAAATGACGATATCCGGTTTCACAATGCTTTTCCCACAGACCCGTTGGATAAAATACGTCAACATTTTCCGGGTAATTTCGTAGTCGTCGATCACCCCGTCCTTCAACGGCCGGTGAGCTACGATATATTCGGGGGTTTTTCCGATCATCTCCCAGGCTTCCCGTCCGATCGCCAGAACCTTGTTATTCATTCCCTTGGTAACAGCGACGACCGATGGCTCATTCAACACTATCCCTTTACCCTGAACATAAATAAGCGTTGTCGCCGTTCCCAGGTCGATACCCAACCGTTTATTCCACATTGGAACTCCCTCCACTCACTCGCTGACTCTCTCTATTCGTGCCCCCAGGGTCTGGAGCTTGCTTACCAGGGATTCATAGCCACGGTTCACATGGACAACTCCGCAGATCTCGGTAACCCCTTCCGCCGCCAAGCCGGCAATCACTAAAGCCGCACCCGCCCGCAGATCCGTGGCAGTGACCTGGGTTCCGGTCAGTTTTTCCACTCCCAAAACCACCGCGCTGCGTCCCTCAACCTTGATATTCGCACCCATTCTTTCCAGTTCTCCGACATGCGCAAAACGACTCTCGAAAACAGCCTCGGTAACCATACTCACCCCATCGGCCAAGCTAAGTAAAGACATGAACTGGGCCTGCATATCGGTCGGAAAACCAGGGTAAGGCATGGTTTTGATGTCGGTTCCCCAGGGACGGCCCTGCATGGCGACCAGGACCGCCTGGTCACCGATTCGTTCGATCCGGGCTCCGACTTCCTCGAGTTTGGTGGTAATGGAAAGGATCAGGGAGGGGTGCACCCCTTTGACCACAACTTCACCCCTGGTTATCGCGGCCATGATGCAAAAAGTCCCAGCCTCAATTCGGTCGTTGATGATCCGGTACTCACATCCCCGGAGTTTTTCAGTCCCATTGACGATAATCGTGTCCGTACCGGCTCCTTGAATATCGGCCCCCATCGCCTGGAGAAAGCGGGCCAGATCAATGATCTCTGGCTCGCGTGCCGCATTGGCGATCGTCGTTTCCTCTTCGATCGCCGACGCGAGCATCATGATATTTTCAGTGGCTCCGACGCTTGGAAAATCAAGATAGACCTCCCCGCCGTGCAATCGGTCGGCCCAGGCTTCAATATACCCCGAATGAGTGTGAACATGCACTCCCAGATGACCGAACCCTTTGATATGGAGATCGACCGGCCGGGAACCGATGGCGCATCCACCCGGCAGGGGAACCTGGGCTTTCCTCAGCCGGGAAATCAACGGTCCGATCACTAAAAATGACGCCCGCATTTTTCTGATCAGTTCGTACGGCGCATCGGACTTGTCCAGGGTTCTGGGATCGATTAAGAAGGTCCCCGAACCCTGTTTTTCGACCTGGACTCCCAGACTCTTGAGCACACAGGTCATGGTTTCGACATCGAGAAGATCGGGGACGTTCAACAGCAAAGAAGGAGTGTCACCGAGTAGCGTAGCAGCCAAAATGGGCAAAGCGGCGTTTTTCGAGCCACCGACTTCGATTTCCCCGTAGAGGGGTTTCGTTCCTTCAATGATAAATTTTTCCAATTTCCATCTCCTCTGTGAATAAAAGCATAAGGGTAAATGGGTTAAAAGCCTTTTGGGGGCAAGTGTTTCCAGCGAATCCTTCTTCGCATTACCCTTACACTCCCTGTACTCTGAAAAACAGGTGATCGGTGATAGGTAGAAGGGTGAATACTCTTCCGCACTTCCTCCCATCTTCAATTATCATGCTTGAGGTCGTCGGTCATACCGACTTTTCAACTCCACTCCACTCTAAGCCCTCAACTGTATTTTTCGTGGTCATAACCGTCGGGCATCGACAGGTTGACTCTTCTATTATAACTCAAGTTTGCCCCTACGTCTCTGTGGCGCTTTACCCGTTTTCAGCCGTCGCATTCCCGGAATCCGTTGTGTTTGCCTTCTTCCGGGACCCGGGCACCGGCGTATCGAATTCAAAACCGATTTTCCCGTTTTCCTGCAGGACGAGTCGTGCTGCAAAACTCCGGCCTTTTTTTGACCGGAAACCGGCAATCTTATCCGTCTTGCCGGCTGTTATCAGCCTCAGAGCCTGAGTACGGCTGACGGCCCGGCCTAAGACCCGCTTCCACAGGGTGAACGGACAGCCCTCTTTCCAGCGGGAACAGGCGAAAGCGCTCCGGTTTTCGATCACCGGCTGGCTGCAAAGCGGGCATTTTCCCAGCGGCTGGTTCATTTTTTCCCGGGCGTCATTGACCTCTTTATCCTTGACTTTCCCGACCATCTCCCTGGTCATGGCCTTGAGTTCGGAGAGAAAAGTCTCCCGGGAAAAGGCTCCTTTCTCGATCAGAGTCAATTTCTTTTCCCACTCGCCGGTCAATTGCGGAGAAGCCAGTTCGGCGACCGGAATTTCTTCCACCAGGTTGATCAGTTCGATTCCTTTCGGAGTTGGAATCAGAGTCTTCCCCTCTCTGTCCAGGTAACCGACTTCGATGAGCCGCTCGATGATCGAAGCCCGCGTGGCCGGTGTGCCGATTCCCGATTCCTTCATCGCCTCCCGCAGTTCCTCGTCTTCGACAAACCGGCCGGCCGCCTCCATCGCCGACAACAGCGTCGCCTCGCTATACCGGGGAGGAGCCTTGGTTTCCTTCTCTTCCACCCAAGCTTTTTCCGTTGTGACCGAGTCCCCTTTGCGCAACTCCGGAAGAAATCCCTGACCATCCTGGGGGGCCGATTCACCGTAGACCGATCGCCAGCCGGCTTCGATCAGAACCTTGGACTTGGCCACAAAGGGTTCACCCGCTACCTCGGTCCGGATCCGCCGATGAGCCCACTGAGCATCCGGAAAAAAAACACTGACGAAACGCTTGGTCACCAAATCCATGATTTTGTATTCATCGCCCTTGAGAGAGTCCCACTCGATGTTCTCTCCGGTAGGAATGATGGCGTGATGATCGGAGATTTTCTGGGTGTTGAAAACCCGTTTGTCCTCCAAGGCCTCTTTCCGATCGAGAGCACGGCCGGTGAACTCCTGGAAACCGCATTGCCTGAGCATCGACCAAGCGCCCTCCACCTGAGGAAACAGGTCATCAGACAAATAGCGTGAGTCGGTGCGGGGATAGGTGATCAGTTTTCGGGCTTCATAGAGTTTCTGTGCGGCGTTGAGCGTTCGCCGGGCGGTAAGGCCAAAGAGCTTGTTTGCGTCCCGTTGCAGTTCGGTGAGATCGTAGAGCAGCGGGTGGGCTTCTTTAATCCTACGGTCAGAATATTCAGTGACAACTCCCGGCTGACCCGCCACTTTATCCCGGATAACCTGGGCCTGTTCCCGATCGTAGGTTCGGTCTTCCCGGTTGGTCCATTTCCCCACGTAACGCCTCGCTTCCGAGGAAAATTCCACAAAAATTTCCCAGTAGGGAGCCGAGGTGAAGTCCTGTATCTCTTTTTCCCGATGGACAAGAATGGCCAGAGTCGGAGTCTGAACCCGGCCAACCGAGAGCAGGACCTTGAAACGGGTGGTAAAAATCCGTGTCCCGTTGATGCCGACCAGCCAGTCTCCCTCCGACCGGCAGCGGGCGGCATCGGCCAGAAGGTCGAACGATTCTCCGGGTCGGAGATTGGCAAACGCCTCCCGAATCGATTGCGCGGTCAAAGAGGATAACCAAAGTCGTTTGAACGGCTGGTCACAGCAAGACAGTTCGTAGATATAACGGAAGATCAATTCGCCTTCCCGCCCGGCGTCACAGGCGTTGACCACCATATCGACTCCGTCGTTTAACAGGAGGTCCTTGATCGCCTTGAATCTTTTCTGGTTAGCGTCGATCACCTTGAGTTTAAATCGGTCGGGTATGATTGGTAAATGAGCGACCCGCCATACTTTCCAGGTTCTATCGTAGTCCTCTGGTTCGGCCAGGGTCACTAGGTGCCCGATCGCCCAGGTAATCAGATGATCCGGTGACTCGAGGTACTCCTTCTTGCTCGTAAACTTACCCAAGACCCGGGCCAGATCTCTTGCTACGCTTGGTTTTTCAGTGATAATGAGCGTTTTTCCCATAGACGTATCGCGCTCCTGTTCCCGAAATCATTCATCCCTATTCTCAAGGTTAACCGGTCAAGGGTTCTCGTCGGTTCCCGGTCACCAGAGACACCAGACCGGCAGCGGAACGAACGGTGGAATAGATAAAGATCAGCCGCCGGATCCCTTCCGGTTGCCGGACTGACCCGGAAATCGACAGGTGATAGGGGACTTGTTTGAGTGTTTGATCGAAAAGCGTTATCACTATTACCACATCTCGTCGGCCAGCGCAAGTCCGGGTGAGATATCTAGATATCTCACCGGTACGGAGCACCTATTATTTTTTTTTCGGATTTTTTCGAAAGGGCCGGTAGGGCCCGGGGATGTATTCTACCGAAGGACTGGTTTGGGGGGGTTGCGGATACAACTTCATCAGCTCGCAGATATCCTCCGGAAGACCTTCTTTGACTGGTAGGCCGATTTCTTTGAGTTTTTCGTAAAAAATCGGAAAGTCATGGGTCCAACATCCTTCCGACAGGTGCTTGACAACCTCCGGGATCTGTTCCCGGGAGACGGTATCCTGCACCAGATCTTCGACTGTATGCTTGACCTGCTCGATGGCCTTCCCGGCGATATCACCGAGAATGAGCAGTTCGTCGTCCCGATGAGGGTTGGGTTGCTGAAGCGCCTGCACGATCGATACAGCCGGGTATTGAAAATGCGCCGTTCGCAATTGGGGGTCAACCGGTCCGAGCACCGCAAAGGAGTCCAACACGATCTCATCGGCGGCCAGGGCGATAAGCGTTCCTCCGGACATCGCGTAGTGCGGAACGAAAACCGTTACTCGGGAGGGATGTTTTTTTAAGGCATGTGCAATCTGTTCACTGGCCAGCACCAGGCCACCGGGTGTGTGCAGGATCAGGTCGATGGGCACATCGTCCGGCGTCAGGCGGATCGCCCGCAGAAGATTTTCCGAATCCTCGATGGTGATATAACGGACCAGCGGAAAGCCAAAGAAACTCATAGCCTCCTGACGGTGAATCATGATGATGACCCGGGTTCTTCTTTTCCTTTCGATGCCGTGGATCAGGCGCAAACGTTCCTGTTCCAAGATTTTCCGCTGCAGGATCGGATACAGAAAACTGATCAACAGAATGATCCCAAGAATATTCCAGAACATCGCTGTCTCCTCTCCTCCTCTCCTCTGTAAATACATGGTAGAAGGGTATAGGGGTATAAGGATGAAAAACCTTACGCCTTTCATCCCCTCCTCGATCTTCATCCCCGATGCCGCCGGCCATGCCGACTGCTTAACTCCTGGCAAATGAAATGGTCGACTTTTCATATACCAGTGCCGCCCCACCGGCCGATGGATCCGCCGGGCAGGCGATCGGAATTGAGCCGTTACGTGAAATATGAGTTGGAACCGATAATCTTCCGTTCCCCGGGGGGTCAGGTCTTTACCGCATAGTGAAAAATATTTCCTCCTCTGGCGTCATAAGCCACCAGCACAGGAAGGCCAGCCAAATGAACCCGCCGTAAGGCCTGGGTCCCCAGTTCCGGGTAGGCAAGCAGCTCGCAGGCTGTGATAAAACGGGACAGATAGGCGGCCGCACCTCCGCAGGCCAGAAAATAGATCGCCCGATATCGCTGGTGAAGCTCAAAGGCCTCGCGACTCCGTTCGCCTTTTCCAATGGTCGCCCGCACTCCTTGGCCGAAAAAAAACGGTAAAAAGCGATCCATCCGTTGGGCCGTGGTCGGGCCAATCGAACCGACGACCCGGTACGGAGGAACCGGCGTGGGCCCGGCATAATAAATCACCGAACCAGCCAGGGGGACCGGCGGATCAATCTCTTTAGCCAAGTCTTCCACAAGCTTTTGATGAGTAGTATCCCGCGCCAGAATGACCGCACCGAACAGCCTGACCCATTGGCCGGCTTCTAAGTCCAACACCTGTTCTTGTGAAATCGGCGCTTGGATAATTCGCGCTTCCGGGAAATACATCTTACCACTCCAGTTCCCGTTGCCGGAACACATGACAACTGGCGACGATCCCCACCGGAACACTGGCAATATGACAGGGCTTCGCTTCCACCCGTACTTCCAGGCAGGTGGTTTTTCCGCCGATCCCCTGGGGCCCGATCCCCGTCCGGTTGACCACTTCTTTCCAGCGGTCCTCGAGGTACCGGTACCGGTCATCGGTATGGCGACTCCTCAGGGGACGAGACAGGGCTCGGGTCGCGATGTGCATGACTGAGGCGGCGGACCCCCCGATGCCTACCCCGACCACCAGAGGAGGGCAGGCCTGTCCGGCTTTTTCCCGGATGACCCGACACAGGAATTCTTCCACTCCTTCGCTTCCGCTTCCTGGCTCGAGCATGGCCAGGCTACTCAAATTGTCACAGCCCCCACCTTTGACCAGGAGTTTGATCCGGAACACTTCGCCGGGTACGATTTCGAAAGTATAAATCCCCGGGGTATTGTCCCCGGTGTTGGTGCCGAACAGAGGATCAGATAGGATCGAATTCCGAAACCAGCCGGTCTGGTAAGCCTGCCGGATCCCTTCATCAAGAGCCCAGACCAGGGCACCGCCGGTGATTTTCACTTCAGTCCCGAGACAAACGTCCATGCTGACCATTCCGGTATCCTGGCATAGGGGGAAGCCGGTACGGCCAGCTTCCCGATAGTTTTCGAGAATCTGTCCGGTCATGTCCCGACCGGGTCCTGTTTCCTGTACATAGACCCGCTCCATTTCCTGTTGCAGAACCGGAGTGGGAACGATATTCATCTCCCGCAGGGCACCCGCCACGCGGCTGACGAGGTCGTTCCAAGCGATCTCTTTCATGGCCTCTCTTCTTCCGGTATGCGGATAAACCCCTCTTCCATCATCCGCTTGACCATCCCCTGTGACCGGCTGATCAAAGCCACAGCCTCCGCCCGTACTTCGTCCGCGCCAAGAGATCGGCGAGAGAGCCCTTCCCGGCGAGCCTGTTCAGCGACCGCGACCGCGACATCCACATAGACCTCCCATTCCTCCATACTGGGGATAATGTAGTCTTCCCGAAGACCCTTTTTTCCGGCATAATCATAGAGTGCTCGAGCCGCAGCCAGGCACATGGAATCGCTGATCGCGGAAGCCTGCACGGAAAGAACCCCCCGGAAAAGGCCCGGAAAACCCAACGAATTGTTCACCTGGTTTGGAAAATCGGACCGTCCGGTGGCCACGACCCGGGCACCGGCCTCCCGGGCTTCCCAGGGCCAGATTTCCGGGGTTGGATTGGCGCAGGCAAAGACGATCGCATCCCGTCTCATGCGCTTGATCCACTCCGGAGCGATCACCCCTGGACCAGGCATGGAAAGAGCGATCAATACATCCCGATCTTCTATCGCTTCCGCTTTTTCCCCATGAATATTTTCACCATTGGTCTTTTCGCACAGCTCCCATTTCCAGGGATGGGTGTCCTTCAGATCGGTACGGCTGCGGTTGAGGATTCCCCGGCTATCGCACAAAACCATATTCTCGCCCTTCACTCCGGCAAGCATCAACTGGCGAGCGATACAAATATTCGACGCTCCGGCACCGATCAACGCCACCCGGATCCGATCGGGATTTTTACCGACCACCGCCAGCGCCCCGAGTAATCCAGCGACGGTGACCAACGCCGTACCCTGTTGGTCATCATGCCAAACCGGGATGGAAAGTTCCTTTTGAAGGGTTTCGAGCAC
This sequence comes from Atribacteraceae bacterium, assembly GCA_035477455.1. Taxonomy (NCBI): domain Bacteria; kingdom Pseudomonadati; phylum Atribacterota; class Atribacteria; order Atribacterales; family Atribacteraceae; species Atribacteraceae bacterium. The sequence goes on along the minus strand of DATIKP010000173.1, from coordinate 3,078 downwards.
CGTAAAACAAGCCGGCTGCGCAATGTCTTCCAGGTTGATTCCGCCAAAGCTCGGTTCCATCGCTTTAACCAGATCGATCAATTCCAAGGGGTCACTCACCCGCAAACACAGGGGCCAGGCATCCACTCCTCCCAGATAGCGAAAAAGGAGCGCCTTTCCCTCCATCACCGGCAAGGCCGCCTCTGGTCCGATTTTCCCCAAGCCCAACACCCGGCTTCCATCGGAAACAACGGCAACCGTATTCCCTCGTCCGGTCAACTCATAGGAACGGTCGGGAGACTGGAAGATCACCCGACATACTTCGGCAACACCGGGTGTATACCAGATGGCGAAATCGTCATAGTTCCGCACCGGACATTTCAAGGTCACCTCCACCTTGCCCCGGTAGAGGGGATGGAGTTGCATCGCTTCGCGTAACGGCTTGTTCAATGCCCGATCATCTTTTTTGATCATTATTTTCCCCCTGTCGGTCCCCGGGATTCACCATGCATGATGTACCTCGTCCCGGATCAGTTCTTCATAAATGATCTCCACTTCGTCCATGATCTCTTCCGAGAGTGGCGGCAATTGCGAAGTCAGAGCGTTTTCTTCGGCCTGGCGCTTGTTTTTCGCACCAGGTATGACCGTAGTCACTTCGGGAAACATCAGGATCCACTTGAGGGCGAACTGGGTCATGGAAAAGGACTCGGGCTTGATGACCCTGAGTTTGTCCACCGCCCGCAGGCCGGTCTCGTAATCGACGCCGGAAAAGGTTTCCCCCCGGTCAAACCGCTGACCGTACCGGTTAAACTGGCGATGATCATCGTCGGGAAAGACCGTATCTCGCTTCATTTTCCCGGATAAAAGGCCCGAAGCCAGCGGGACCCGGGCAATAATAGCAACGTTTTTCTTCCGGCATTCGTGGAAAAACAGCTCGGCGGGTCGATAACGAAACATGTTGAATATAATCTGCACACTGCGCACACCGGGATACTCGATGGCCTTGAGTCCTTCTTCCACCCTTTCGACACTCACCCCGTAATACTGAATTTTTCCGGCATCGACCATACGGTCAAGGATCGCAAAGATCTCCGGCCGGTAGTAGACGTCCGGCGGCGGGCAATGGAGTTGCAGAAGGTCGATTGTATCTACGGACAAGTTCGTAAGACTCCGATCGACAAATTGATTCAGGTTCGCCTCCGTGTAGCCGTCGGCGTGATGCGGATGCAAGCGCCGTCCAGCCTTGGTCGCAACGTAAATCCGTCCGCCATGTTCCCGCAAAACCTGCCCGATGAGCTTTTCGCTCCGTCCGTCGCCATAAACATCAGCGGTATCGATAAAATTTACCCCCGCCTCGAGAGCGGCGCGCAGGGCCGCCAAGGCCTCATCCTCGCTCACTTTTCCCCAACCTGAGCCGATGGCCCAGGCGCCAAAACCTATCTCACCGACCGCCCATCCACATCCGTCAAAAACCCTTTTATTCACCGCTCTACCTCCCAAGCATCGTTTCCTCCCCATCATACCATAGGAAGGCTCCCTGTGCCGTTTTCCTCCCAACTCCCGGAGGTCTCCGGCTATATCGCAAATTTCACAGACATCATATACTATCATCAGCGAAAAAAAAGCGAGGACCCTCATGATTCCCTTACAGCGCGATCCCTGGCCGTTGCTTATCCTGTACTCCCGAAGGCACAGAAACAGTCTCCATGCTCTCCTGGGGGCGTTAACCAGCGACCAGGGAGCGACGACGACGCCAATTTTTCTTTTTCCAACCGAGCGCCTGCTTCTTGAGGAACTCCCGAAATACGGTCGAAGTCTCCTCGTCTGTTCGCTGATGAGCGTGGACGCGCAACTGCGAAGAGGCTTTTTTCAAAAAGTGCAGTCAGTAAACCCCCGGGTCTTGATCGCTGCCGGGGGGCCGCACATCACTGCGGGTGATCCCGCAACCGAGGAAGGCTGTGCTTGGATTGTCCGGGGAGAAGGCGAAGCGGCGTTCATCGAAATCGTGCGGCGCTTTCAATCTGGGGACTGTCCGGAGAGAACCCAAGTTCTGACCGGTGGACCAGTGGATTTAAACCGCTATCCTCCCTTTCCCCGGAATCGGAACATGATCGGTCCGATCGAGTTAAGGCGGGGATGCCCGCACGGCTGTAGTTTCTGCCAGACCAGTACGCTGTTCGGCTGGACTATCCGAGAACGAAGTCCCGAGGCCGTTTTTGAAGCCGTACGCTTGCTGAATCACCTCCAGCGGGCCATTGATCTACGCTTTGTCACACCCAACGCTTTCGGTTATCGTTCTGTCGACGGGATCACTCCGAATCCGCAGGCCATTCATGAATTTCTTCTCGGTTTGCGCAAGATCATTGGAAACCAGGGGCGGATTTACTTCGGCTCATTTCCTTCCGAAGTGAGACCGGACAGCATCACCCCGGAAATACTCACCATCGTCCGCCATCTGACCGACAACCACCGCCTAGTAATCGGTGCACAAAGCGGCAGCGATCGAAGCCTCGCCCGCCTCAAGCGGGGGCATACCCGGGAAGACGTGTTGACCGGCGTCGAACTGGCTCGGTCAGCCGGTTTTGAAACCATCGTCGATTTCATCTTCGGGTTGCCGGAGGAAACCGAGGAGGACATCCGGGAAACGGTGGAAACCATCGGTCGCCTGATTCAGTGCGGGGCAAAAATTCATGCCCACGCCTTTCTTCCTCTGCCCGGTACGGCTTACGCCGACCAGCCTCCCCGGCCGATCGACCAAAAACTAAGGCGTTTCCTGGGAACCTTGGCCCGCCAGGGTCATCTTTTCGGTCAATGGCAAACCCAGGAAGTCTTGGCCCGCCAATTGATACAGAATTAAATCCACCGGAGAAGGCCTTGGTCTTATGCGTTGACGAAAAGCCCGGCATTCAGGCGCTGGAACGGGCTACCGGTTATATCGAAACTGACAATGGAAAGATAGCACGTGGGTATAAAAGCACCTATAAACGCCATGGCACATTGAATCTCTTTGCTGCGTTGCAAGTGGCAACCGGATTTGTTCATACACAGACAACGAAACAAAAAAGACGGCCTGATTTTTTAGAATTTATGGATAAAGTA
>DATIKP010000172.1 GCA_035477455.1 Atribacteraceae bacterium | reverse complement strand
CGTAGGTCTGAAGATGAACCGGAAAAGCAGTAGACGGAAAAATCCCCTGTGAAGTGGGCTAAATGCCTGCTACAAAAGCATTTATTTACGAGTTTCCTGGGAACTTCGGACTAAACATCCTTTCGTATTGTCTTGATTTCATCGACCCCCCGGCGAAGGGTATTCATCACCAGACAGGCCCGTTCACTGGCTTGAACGATACGGTCTTTTTCCGACTCGGAGAGGTCTCCTTCCAGGGTGACCTGCATCTCGATTCCCCCGATCCGGGCGGGGGCGGAGGCAAGATGCCAACTGAGAAAAATCGTTACTTTGGTAAGGGAAAAATTTTTTGTGGCGGCATATTTGAATGCGGTTCCGGCGAAACAACTGCCCAGGGCGGCGGCGATATACTGGGTGGGCCAGTGCCCGGTTTGGCTCTCGGCCCCGCTGCTCTTGAACAATATGGTGCTGTCTCCGATCCGGGCTGCGATTCTACCTTCCTCCGCCGTTAAAATTACTTGTGCCATTGCCCTTAACCCCCGGTTTCTGTATTATGTGACCATTATACTATGTGTTTTTTAGGAGGCTGTTATGAAGAGAGCTCTTTACGTCGTCATCGCCGTGTGTGTGGTCATGTTGTTGGCCGGATGTGCCCAGGTGGAAGTCGCTATCCGGGTGGATAGTAACGCCAGCATCCCCGCTGCCCGACTGGCTATTTCGACGAGTGAGTACACAATATTCAACCAGCTCAAGAGAGCGGCTGTTGACGAGTATCAGAAGTTGTCTCCCGAGGAAAGGCAACATGTGCAAATCCAGACCAAGGAAGACGGCGCACCGTATATCGTTGCCTGGGTCTGGAATTTTCCCGACCAGGAGGCGGCTCAGGAATTCACCCGGCGATTTCTGGGGAGTACCGCTCAATTAACCAAGGAACAGGATCTGATCATCCTGCAGGCGCAGCTCAGGGGATCAGAAATGGAAGGGGTCATCAACCAGCTGGGGGCCGCCGCCACGGTCCGGCCGTTTTTGCACAATATCAATCTGACAATCAAGGCTTATATGCCCGGTGAGATTCTCAGCTTCGTTGATGGTGCGATCGATCAGGATGTCTGGTTTCTCGATCTTAATCTGGGTCAGGTCTATCAACAAAAACCGACCTTTGATGTTGAAGTGATTTCCCGGGGAGGGTAAGTCGAAACCCGTCCAGGCTGGCACAAAAAGAACAAACCAAAAGGCGGGTTCTTCGGGACCCGGCCCTTTGGTTTGTTCTTTATTCGGTCTTTCAGAGTTTCGCAATCAACGAGTGGGCAAGGTCGGCACAAATCCGATAACGGTCATGGTATTCGAATTCTTTTTCTTCATTCAGGTACGCGACGGTGCGGACATAGAGGAAGCCCTCACCTTGTCCTGTCTCCAGAAAATCAACAATGCTGGTCTCCAAACGGCGATTTATCCGGTTTTCCTCCTCTCCCCATACTTCGGTGATCAGAGAGTCCTCTTGGATCAAGGCGAGTATGGCGGTTCTCTGACCTGAGAAACGAAACCGCAGGTCTTTAAAGCCGTAGCTCACCGCCGCATCACGACCCGGCAGGACATAGGAGGTTGTTTCGGAAAACCCGGAGTGGGGAGAGCGTTCGAGAACCTTAGCGCCGGTTTGCAACAGGGCATTGAAGAGTGTGGAAGAAACCTGGCATATGCCCCCTCCGTACCCGGGAACCAGTCTCCCGCTTACCACGATCCACCCTTTTTGATACCCATCTTCCTTTTCCGCCGGACCAACCACTTGGTTAAAGGAAAACTCCTCTCCCGGCTCCAGAATGAGGCCACTGATGCTGTTGCTGGCCTTGCGGATATTGAATAACGTTTCCTCATTCCGGCCTGCCAGTGATGTCGTGTGGGAGGCGAGGAGATGGGGCAGACCCAGCGAAACCATCAGGATTTCGGTCGTTCGGTAGGGTTGTTGGACGTTGAAATCTTCGACGGGTATTTCTACGAAGCCGTTACTGAGTGCCTCCTTAAGCCTGGATTTGCTCTTTTTGACATTCAGGGATCGCCCCGGTTGAGAGGGAATGATCACAGAGTCTTCCATCCGGGCATCGACCGGTGCGCGATAAGCCTGTTCGGCAATCGATCGTAAAAGTTCTTCGACTGCCTGTTCATCCCAAAGAAGACGGAGGGAAATTTCCCCTTCCTGGCTTTGCCTGATCGTATTCCTCATCCGGGGCATATCAAAGCGAATGCCCAGACGCTGTTTCTCGATGGGAAGAGTCTTTCCGTCCAGAATAAGAGAAAACGGCTTTTCCAGCCATTTCTCTTCCAGGATTTGAAGGAAGAGGATGATCTCCGAGGATCTGAGACCCCGCAGACTCCTGCCAAGAACCGTATTCTTCCGGTCCCCGGGAAAGGGGTTTCCCAGAACCAAGGCACCCGCAAGGATACCGAGTGTAGTACAAACTATAAGGAGAAGTCGTACGTTCCTCAATCCAGACTCCCGCTATCTTCCGGTGCTGCTGTCAGACAGTGTCATAGACGGTCGCGCTCCGGTAGCTATTATTCGGGGAGGGTAGAGGTGTCCAGCCCTCGATCCTCTTCGGTCATCGGCGCACCCGGCGCATCACCGAGCTCATCGAGCGCCTCGGGCTGTTGATCCGGTTCGGTAGTTTCCGGTACCCTTAGTTCCAAAGCGTCCCCCGGCAGGATTTCAGCCTCGGAATCCTCAGGAGCGACTGAGGGATCTTCGGATCTATCGGCTGCTTCGCCGATTTCTGGGATTAACAGTTCCGAGATGACGATTTCCGACTTCCCCCGCAATTCGGTGAGGAGGTTATTGATCCGGATCTGTTCCTGTTCTCTTCTGAGAAAATCGCGAATCTGCTCCTGACCTTCTTCGTAGGAGGTTTCTTCTCCGGGCTGGTATTCAAGTACCTTATAAATGGTAAATCCATCGGTCCCTTCTATGGGTTCCGTCAAGCCGCCGTTTTGTCCGGCCTGTAGGGCGATGGTCTCTCGGGCATTCTCCGGAAGGAGAGTTTCTGTAACCCAACCCCGCTCACCCCCTCGTTCCCGGAAGGGGTCGGTGGAGTTCTCCAGGGCCAGTTCAGAAAAGTCACGACCGAGGTACAGCTTGGTGAGTAAGGCATCCGCTTCTTCCCGGGTCGGGACTGTGATTTGGGATAGGGAGTAACGGGCCGGTACGGTGAAAAGCTCACGGTTTTCATCGTAATACGATCGTACTGCATCGTCGGGAATGACAATGTCGCTTCCCAGGGTTTCAGATAGTTTCCTGATCATCGTTTCTCTTCGGAAAGCCTCCCGCAACGTTCGCATGTCCAGGTTCTGGAATTGCAGGAAACGGTTCCAATCCTCCGGAGATGGAAATTGCGTGCGGAGTTCGTCGATCCGGGTGCTTACTTCGGCATCGGTAGTGCGGACACCCTGAGACCGGGCTTCCTGATATAGCAATTCGTTGTTGATCAAGTTTTCCAGGACTATCCTGCGTAATAAAACGATGGCGTTTTCGTCTAATGCGCTCAGGGTAGCCTGATCATACTGAGCAATGACGCTTTGAAAAGCTAAATTTAAATCGTTAAAGCTGATCGCAGCGTTGTTGACCGTGGCGGCCGCATTGGCGGCTCCTCCCGGTTGGAGGGGTTGACGTGCGCCGTACCCATAAAAAATGGTCGCAGCGAACGCCGCCACAACGACGATCAGGATGACATTGAGATTTTTGCGAATGCTCCTCATCATAATACTTTTTCCACCTCAGTCGGAAACGATTTTGTTTTTCCATACTACCCGAGACCGGAACCCTTGTCAATTTCGGGCCGATTCGTTACAGTAATACCAAAATTCCTGGTAAAATGTTCCCCTTGACGAAATACGGCGTTTTCACCGGCTGGTCGACACTCTTCACGTAACGTCGCCGGCTTTGGCGGTTAACTTTGTCCGGTCACGAAATTGATGAAACGATAATTTATATCCCGATACCAGGGTTGTCAGCCAGGAGGTTGAGGTCATAATGGAAATAGACGTTTGTCAAATTCAAACGATTCTCCCTCACCGCTACCCCTTTCTCCTTATCGACAAGATACTGACCCTTGAAGAAGGCCGGGCGGTTGGCTTGAAGAACGTGACGATGAATGAATGGTTTTTTCAGGGGCATTTTCCCGGAAGACCGATCATGCCCGGGGTGTTGATCCTGGAAAGCATGGCCCAGGTGGGCGCGACGATGATGATGAACATGAAGGAGTTCGCTGGCCGTATACCCTTTCTGACCTCGCTGGACAACGTCAAGTTTCGCCGGCCGGTGGTACCCGGTGACCAGCTGCTGATCGAGGTAGTACTCTTGAAAATGCGCCGACAGATTGGAAAGCTCAGAGGCGTCGCCCGGGTTGGTGAGGCGATCGCTGTGGAGGGGGAAATTGGCTTTTCCCTGGTTGAAAACGGGGAGGAAAACGCTTGAACGAGCGTTTCGTGAAAATATTGGGGATCGGTACCGGGATCCCGGAAGCGTGTCTTACCAACCGGGATTTGGAACGGATGGTTGAAACCAGCGATGAATGGATTACGTCGCGAAGCGGCATTGCCGCGCGGCGTATCGCCGCTCATGACGAGCCGGCTTCCGCCTTGGCCGTTACGGCCAGTCGAAAAGCTCTCGAAGATGCCGGCATCGATGCGTCTGAGCTTGATTTGATTATTGTCGCGACCGTCACACCGGATATGTTGTTCCCGGCGACTGCCTGTCTTGTCCAAAATGAGATCGGGGCCCGAAAAGCCGCCTGCTTCGATTTGGAAGCGGGGTGTACTGGCTTTGTCTATGCTCTTTCCATTGCCGAGAAATATTTAACGGGAGGGGGAGGGCGGAAAGCGCTGGTGATTGGCGTGGAAACCCTATCAAAAATCGTTGACTGGCAGGATCGGTCGACTTGTGTCCTGTTTGGTGACGGCGCTGGTGCAGCGGTTCTGGGTTTGGCTTCCGAACCGGGTATTTATGCGACCTATCTCGGTGCCGATGGAAGTGGCGGCCGACTTCTCGAACTTCCGGCTGGCGGTTCCCGTTTTCCGGCCTCTTCTGAAACGCTGTCCGAGAGATTGCACTTTATCCATATGAATGGCAATGAGGTCTTCAAGTTCGCGGTACGAATCATGGAAGAGGCTTCGCGGGAGGTCCTGCGTAGGGCCGGTATGTCCATTGAGGTGGTCGATCTGTTCATTCCGCACCAGGCCAATATCCGGATTATACATGCAGCGGCCAAACGGTTGGCCGTTTCGCCGGACCGGATTTTTGTCAATGTTCACAAATACGGGAACACCTCTTCGGCTTCCATCCCGATAGCTTTGAGTGAAGCCCGCGAGGAGGGGAGAATTCAGGATGGTAGCCTTGTGCTTCTGGTCGGTTTTGGAGCAGGTCTGACCTGGGGCTCCGCCCTTATCCGCTGGTAAAGGAGGTTTGAACGATTGAATCGAAATGTTGTAGTGACCGGGATAGGTATTATCAGTCCCGTCGGTCTGGGGAAGGATGAATTTTGGACATCCCTGGTGGAAGGGCGGTCCGGCATCGATCGGATAAGAAACTTTGATCCCTCGGCGTTCGATACGCAAATCGCTGGTGAAGTGAAAGGTTTTCGGGCGGAAGACTTCCTTACCCGCAAGGATGCGCGCCGGATGGACCGGTTTTCCCAGTTTGCCGTCTGTTCGTCACGTATGGCGGTAAGTGACGCCGCTTTGGTGCTTGATGATATGGACCGGAATCGGGCTGGGGCCATCCTGGGATCCGGAATCGGTGGGATCAATACCTTTGAAGAACAGCATCGGGTTTTACTGGAAAGAGACCCCCAGAAGGTAAGTCCTTTTTTTATCCCGATGATGATCGTCAACATGGGAGCGGCCAATGTGGCGCTGCAACTCGGCTTGAAGGGACCAAACGGTTGTGTCTCAACCGCCTGTGAAGCTTCGACGAGTGCGATTGGTCAGGCTTTTCGTATCATTCAACGGGGAGACGCCGATGTGATGGTGGCGGTCGGCTCGGAAGCATCCATTACTCCTCTGGCCTTGGCTGGTTTTTGCGCCATGAAAGCCCTTTCCACTAAAAACGACGAACCCCAAAGAGCATCCCGCCCCTTTGACGCCGGCCGGGACGGATTTATTATGTCTGAGGGAGCGGCTGCGCTCATTCTCGAAGAAGAAGAATTTGCCCGTATGAGGGGCGCAAAGGCGTATTGCCGGGTCACCGGGTATGCCTCAACCTGTGATGCGTTCCATATTACCGCACCCGATCCGGAAGGGCTTGGTGCCGCACGAGCCATGATCCTCGCTCTCCTGGATGCCGGGATCAGACCTGAGGACGTGGATTATATCAATGCCCATGGGACTTCAACGCCGCTCAATGACCGAATGGAAACCATGGCCATCAAAAAAACATTCGGGAAATGGGCTGACCGCCTGCATGTTTCGTCGACGAAATCGATGACCGGACATCTCCTGGGAGCGGGAGGTGCCCTCGAGGCGGCGGCCACCATTTTCGCAATCTACCACGGGATCATTCCTCCCACGATCAACCTTGAGGACCAGGATCCCGAATGTGATTTGAATTATACGCCACTTCGAGCGGTGAAACTCCGGATCCGCAATGCCCTGTCCAATTCCTTCGGTTTCGGCGGACATAACGGAACCCTGATTTTTCGCCGATGCGAGGCCTGAAACATGTCGGCCTGGTGGGTTTTACCGGTTAACTACCTGATAGGGTCCCTACCTTTTGGGCTTCTTCTCGGCTGGCTGGTCCGGGGCGTGGATATCAGAAAATATGGGAGCGGAAATATTGGAGCCACAAATCTTTTCCGGGTTGCCGGCTTCGCTCCCGGTGTACTTTCCGGAGTCTGTGACGCCCTGAAAGGTTTTGTTGGGGCCTATCTTGCAACTCGTTTTGTTCCCGACCCGTATCTGTGGCTGGCGGCGGTTTTGCTTATCGTTGTGGGTCATAATTGGTCGTGTTTTCTTGGTTTCAAGGGGGGGAAAGGGGTTGCGACAACCCTGGGAGTGGTTTTTTATCTCTCTTGGCCGACGGGAATCATCTGTTTTCTGAGCTGGATTCTGACCGTTGCCGTCAGCCGATATTCATCCTTGGGCTCATTGATGGGGGCCATCCTTATGCCGGTGTTCCTGTACGTGTTCCAGGAAAAATCCACAGCGATTTGGTGGGGAATATTGACCGGAGGACTTGTGTTTCTCAGGCACAAGGAAAACCTGAGGCGATTGTACCAGGGCAAGGAACTCAAGATTGGACAAAAAGGGGAGAGTGAATAATCATGGCTGGATTGGTTCATGAACTGGGTCAAGAGGATTTTGAACGGGAAGTACTGCAATCGGACTCTCCGGTCCTGGTCGATTTTTGGGCCTCCTGGTGTATGCCCTGCCGGATGATGGCCCCGGTCCTGGAAGAGGTGGCCCAAGAGTGGGCTGGCAAAGTCAAGGTCTGCAAACTCAACACCGATGAGGTTTCGGAGATAGCCGGACGTTATGGGATTAGCGCTATACCGACCCTCATAATTTTCCAGGGAGGCCAGGAACGAGACCGGATCGTAGGATATGTGCCGAAGACGACGATCGAGGGGAAAATTAAAACGCTGACTAAGACGTGAGAAGATACTCGTCTGCTTTCGGGTTTATCCTGTTCTTCCTGGGAATCATCTTGACCGATTGGTGGCCCGGGGAACCCGTCCGGGCTCTGGTCGTTGATGAGAGCAAAGTCTACGGATATAACAGAACCCGCTTGATCTGGAACCAGGCTCGTTCGAGAAAAATGGTAACCTTGACCTTCGACGACGGGCCCAACCGGCAGACAGATGAGATTCTTCGGATACTTGACCGGTATCGGGTCCGGGCGACTTTTTTCCTGATTGGAAGCCAGGTGTCCCGGCATGCCAGTCTAGTGTCGAGAATAGTCCAGGCCGGGCACGACTTAGGGAATCATACCTATTTACATCTCTGTGTCTCTGGAGCAACCCTCGAAGAACTGGAGCGGGATATTGAACGGGCTGAAAAAGCGATTGTGAATGTCAGCGGCAGGATTCCTCTTTACTTTCGACCACCGGGAGGAGTGATCACTGAAACGGTGAAAGAGGCCAGCGGCCGGAGGGGGTACAGTATCATGCTCTGGGACGTGGATTCTCGTGATTGGGCATTACGGGGAGAGAGCGCTGTAATCGTAGAAAATGTTTTGCAACAGACCCGGCCCGGTTCGGTCATTCTTCTTCACGATCTTCCCCAGACCGTGGAAGCGCTCCCTCTGATTATCGAAGGACTTCTCAATCAGGGCTACAGTATAGTCCCGGCCTCCGAACTCTTTCGTTATTGAGAGATCCAGACGCTTTTTCCAGGACCCCGATTAATGATTATTCGTAAAAAGAGATAAAGGGGAAAGGCTTTGAAGCCGGGGGTCCGGCAGTCGCGGGGCCGACTTGTCCTGTGCGGTGGGGGGAGAGAGGACGGAGCATTGACGACAGATGACACCAGCCTCTCTCCTACGGTGAACGTTTTTTTTATCAGATTTCCAGGTAATGAGGGGTGACTTTCTCCATGGTTTCCAGATCCGCCTTGAGTTTCATGATCGATTCCTTGTTATCCAGAAGTTCCAGGATCACCAGCCCATCTTCTGAGCAAAAATCCGTCGACACTTCATGAATTCCCAACCGGGTCCGGATAACACATCCATGTTTGGTCAGAGCCTCCTGGACTTTCGGTGCCTGGTTCGAGCGGGCTTCAATCTTGATAATTAAAAGCTTGCGTGCCATACAGTTCACCTCCCGGAAATACAGGCTGTAGCGGTTTAGCGATTTAGGCGGTTAGGTACGACCAAAACAATTATCCTTTTTTTACCTAACAGGCTAACCCTCTACAACCTAAATGCCTGTTTGTTTTTCACAGTCTGACAGCTCGTTTTTTCCCATTCCGCCAGGTCAAAGCGCAGCGGCGGAGTACTCCTTCGTTTTCAATTATACATTGGGGGGGGGTCAAAAACAATCAGCCGGGCGTCTCAGCCGGAGGAGCGTTATTTTCCGCCGGGCACACTGGGGCTCTTTTGTCAAGTTGTGGGGAAATAGCTTCGAGATGGTACAAACCCCAAAAGCATTTTTCTCCAGTAGACCTTCACGTTTCTCAAGCCACAGGATGCCCGTTTTAGCATCTTAATCTTGGTATGGCACCCCTCGGTGAAGCTTAACCTCTGTCTTTGCTACCACCTTCTCCTCCCCTCCCCAGACCTCCCCCCACTTTGTAATCTTTAAGTCCGAGCAGGATTGTGGTACCATCATCTTGGCCTCTGACCATGCTGGTAAGACCTCCTTCCCTTTAATTTTCTGTTCCGGGGTCCTTACCACCATAAGTTTTTTTGATATTCTTTTCCACACAATATAAAGTAGAGCCGCACACTGGTTGACAGGCCCACGAGAGGGAGTCTATACTACTATGCTAAGACTAACGAAAAAATGTATGGCTTTGGTTGAAAAGGGGATGAGCAAATCCCCCTCGTCCCTGGGACGAGGGGGATTTTATTTTCAGGCTTCCGATGGGGAGGGATGACTGTTGGGGGAAACATTGCGTACATATGAGGAAATCAACGAAAAGGTCAAACGGGGAAAGGCGGTGGTGGTCACCGCCGAAGAAGCGATCGGCCTGGTTCGGCAGAAAGGATTGGAGCGGGTAGCCAGAGAGGTTGACGTCGTCACCAGTGGGACATTTGGAATTATGTGTTCTTCCGGTGCCTTTTTGAATGTCGGTCATACCAAGCCGCGCATGAAAATCAGCGAAGCCTTCTTGAACGGTGTGGCGGCCTATGGAGGTCTGGCCGCGGTTGACCTCTATATCGGGGCGACTCAGCCGGCCAAAGACGATCCACTGAACAAGGTCCACCCCGGAGAGTTTAAATATGGTGGTGCACACGTCATTGCCGATCTGGTGGCCGGAAAAGACGTTCACCTGGAAGCCTTTGGATATGGCACGGATTGCTACCCCCGCCGGACATTGTCAACCTGGATTGCCCTGAAAGATTTAAACCAAGCCTATCTTTACAATCCTCGTAATGCCTATCAAAATTACAATGTAGCGGTCAACTGTTCTGACCGGACGCTCTTTACCTATATGGGTGTATTGCTTCCCAACCTGGGCAATGCCGGGTTTTCTTCGGCCGGACAACTCAGTCCCCTTCTCAAGGATCCATATTACCGAATCATTGGGATTGGGACGAGAATTTTCCTCGGAGGGGGGACTGGCTATGTCAGCTGGCAGGGAACTCAGCACAATCCGGGAGTGAAAAGAAATGAAAAGGGTGTTCCGTTGAGCGGAGCGGGAACACTCGCGGTGGCGGGAGATATGAAAGGCATGCATTCTGACTGGCTGTGGGGGGTCAGCCTGCGGGGTTATGGCTGTTCGCTGGCCCTGGGTATAGGCGTTCCGATCCCGGTCCTGGACGAAGAAACGTTAAACCATTGCGCCATCGCCGATGAGGATATCCTGGCGCCGGTGATCGATTACAGCGACGCATATCCCAATGGGACCGGTGAAATGCTTGGCTATGTCAGCTATGCTCAACTCAGGACCGGCCGGTTTACCCTGGCCGGCAAGGAAATAGCCGCATCCCCCTTGTCGAGCTATAGCAAAGCCCGTGAGATAGCCAATATCCTGAAATCATGGATACAGGCAGGGTCGTTTCAGCTCAGCCGACCGGTTGCCTTACTGCCTGGACCTGAATCCGGCGTAATTTTTCGTAATCTGACGGAACGGCCGGCCAATCATCATCAGACGGCGATCAGGAGGTGAATCGGATGACCAGTTCACGGAAGGTGGTGTTGCGTTTCCCCCCGCAGGCAGCTAACCAACCCTTGGTATGCGAACTGTCATTGAAATTCGGGCTGGTTTTCAATATCCTTCGGGCATCGATCTCTCCGCACCGGGAAGGGTTGATGCTTCTGGAGATAGTCGGAGAACCGGACCGGCAGGAGGAGGGACTCCGTTATCTTGCGGATAAAGGACTGGGGATCGAGGCGCTCAGCCAGGATATCCGGAAAATCGAAGAACGCTGTTTTCATTGTGGAGCCTGTGTCGGCGTTTGCCCGACCGGAGCGCTCACGTGCGATCGGGAGTCATATCTCGTCAGCTTTGAAGAAAAGCAGTGCATCGCCTGTGAAATATGTATACTGTCCTGTCCTACCCACGCTATGGAAGCGTTAATCTAAATGTTCGATGGCCCTGTATGAGCGCCGGTTTTACCGGGACCGACTGAGAGGAGCCGGCCTCCACGCCTTTATAGTCAGAGAGGGAGAGAGTGACATTTTTGTTCTCGCCCAAAGGGACATTTCCAGTCTGGTTCGTGATCAGCTCCGCCGGGAAAGAGAGGCTCTTCTCCGGTATTTGACGGTGGATCCCTTTTTTCAAAACACCCTGATTCCCCGCGGTGTTTTTCCCGAAGCCCCGCCTGTCGTACGCCTGATGTCCCGCATGTCTTTTCTGGCCGGAGTGGGTCCCATGGCCGCGGTTGCCGGAGCGATGAACGACCGGATTGGGTCGCTGTTCGGGACGACCTTTGGTGAATTGATCCTGGAAAACGGTGGTGATCTTTTAGTGTACTCGAAACGGGAGCGGGTTGTCGGTGTGTATACCGGAAAACGATCGCCTTTTCGGGACAAACTGGGTATCGTTCTCCCGCCCGGACGGTACTGGGGCGTGGCCACCTCCTCAGGAGTGGTGGGTCCGTCGTTCAGCTTCGGACAGGCCGATTCGGTCACGGTCCTGGCCGCTTCCTCGGCTTTGGCTGATGCCTGGGCTACCAGGCTCGCGAACGAAGTGAAAACGGATGGAGATATCCAACGAATCTTGGAATTTTCGGCCCGTTTCCCGGAAATGGAGGGTGTGGTGGTCTGTTATCATGACCGCCTGGGGGTGTGGGGAGCTGTTCAATTGACCGAAGTGGATTACAGCGGCTGGGATAATCCGGCCAACTTCTTCCCTATGAATTCATTGTGAACCGAAGGACATCTTTGCATTATTTTCCCCTGTTGCGATAGAATACCGGCAGAAACGCGCATGAGAAAATTGAATAAGGAGTCGACGGATAATGATGACGATCGATACGGCAAGATACCGCTTAGATCCAAATCAGCTTCGCTGGTTTTGCGACCCGGAACAGTTCGGTTTCGATTGTACGAACAGTGTCGAGCCGCTCGAGCAGTTCATCGGACAGGATCGAGCGTTACGGGCAATTGATTTTGGTTTGAACATTCATCGGACAGGATACAATATTTTTGTGACCGGCTTGTCCGGCAGTGGACGGGCGACGGCCGTGAAGAGTTCCATCGAAAGCCTGATCCAAAAAAAAATCACCGACGGGGAAAGCTTCCCCCTGTATGATTGGTGTTATATATTTAATTTCGATAACCCAGACTGTCCAAACGGCCTCCGACTGAAAGCCGGGGAAGGGAAATTGTTTGCTGCCGATACCGACGCTTTACTGAAAAATTTAAAGGAGGTCATTTCTAAGACTTTTGCCAGCGATGATTACAAAAATCAAAAGCAACTGCTGATCGACGAACACCAGCGCCGACACCGGCAGGCAATTCAGGACCTGGAAAAACAAGCCTCTGATGGGGGCTTTGCTTTTCGTATGACTTCCATTGGTCCGATCCTGGTGCCCATGCGCGAGGGTAAGGCCATGACTCAGGAGCAATACGTGGCTCTTGATGATGCCGAGAAAGAAGATATCGAGAACCACCGGCAGGCCCTGCTCAGCCGGATCAATAAAGCTTTTGAAAACGTGCACCTTCTGGAGTCTGAACTGAAGAACCAGGTGGCGGAGCTCGACCGGAAAGTAGCGGGTCTTTCCATTACGCCGGTTTTTGTCGCGTTTTCTGAAAAATACTCCGCTTCGCCTGAAGTCCGGTCTTTTCTGAACCGCCTCCAGGATTTCACCCTTTCGTTTATCCACTTGTTTCGGGAATCGCCGGAATCTCAGGCACAGCATCCCCAGACGGCGGCCTTCCAGCGTATCCAGGACCCATTCAATCCCTTCAGGGTGAATGTGTTTGTCGACAATGCCGAACGTACTCAGCCACCGATCATTCAGGAAAACCACCCGAACTGGAGCAATCTCTTCGGCCGAATTGAACGGCGGGCGTTCATGGGGACCTATTTCAGTGACCATACCATGCTGAAGAGCGGGGCGCTGCACCAGGCTAACGGCGGGTATATAATCATGTATTTTCGTGATCTTATTGTTAATCCCGGTGTATGGGATGGCTTGAAACGAGTCTTGAAAACCGGTGAGTTGAAAATGGAAGACCCCTGGGAACAATATGGGTTGATCGCCCCTCAAGGGTTGAAACCGGACCCTTTGCCTTTTCAGGTTAAAGTGGTACTCATCGCCGATGACCTTCTCTACCGCCTGCTCACGTTTTACGATGAAGAATTTCGTGATCTTTTTAAAGTCAAAGCCGATTTTGATACCCAGATTCTTCGTACCGACTCGATCCTATCCAGTTATGCCTGCTTTGTCAAAGCGTGTTGCGATTTGGAAAAGCTTTTACCTTTTGACCGGGGCGGGGTGGCCAAGTCTCTCGAATATGCCTCCCGCATGATTTCTGACCAAAACAAACTGACGTCCCGACTGGGGGCCGTTAAGGATCTTTTAATCGAAGCCGATTTTTGGTCTCGGCAGGACAGTGCCCAAGTGGTTTCAGCCAGTCATGTTCAGAGGGCGATCGAAGAAAAACGGAGGCGACACGGCCTTATCGAAGAGCGACTTCAAGAATATATACTCGCAGACGTCCTGTTCATTGATACTGACGGGGCGGTGCCTGGCCAGATCAACGGCCTGTCGGTTACCGATCTGGGTGATTACAGTTTCGGACGTCCATCCCGGATCACTGTGCGGACCTACCTCGGCAAACAGGGTATTGTGAATATTGAACGGGAGTCCCGCTTAAGCGGCCGGATCCATGACAAGGGGGTCATGATTCTGGGAGGCTATCTGGGGTACCGGTATGCTCAGAACAAGCCGCTGTCCCTGGCCGGCTCGGTATGTTTCGAGCAATCGTACGAAGGTGTCGAAGGAGATTCGGCGTCGCTGGCCGAAACCTGTGCCCTTCTTTCATCTCTTGTGTCCATTCCGTTACGGCAGGATATCGCGGTAACCGGCTCAATCAACCAGAAAGGCGAGGTTCAGCCAGTCGGCGGGGTAAACCAAAAAATCGAAGGGTTTTTCAAAACCTGTGAGGCACGGGGCTTGAGTGGCACCCAAGGGGTCATCATCCCCACCAGCAACGTCAGGAACCTCATGCTCGAAGAAGAGGTCGTCCAGGCGGTCCGGGAGGGGCGTTTTCATGTCTATGCCGTCCGGACGGTGGACGAAGCTCTGGAAATCCTGAGCGGTATGCCCGTAGGGGAACGGCGGGAGGATGGGAACTACGACCCGGAGACCTTCAATGATCTGATTGACCGGCGTCTTCGTGAGAATGTACTGCTTCTTCGCCGGCTCAGTGAAAAGAACGATGAGGAGAAGAAAGAGAAAAAAGAAAATACGGATCCGGCCGAGGAGAAAAGTGATCACTCTTCTTTGACCTTACTTGACAAATGAATGACAAGGTGATTAAATTTGATAGTCGAAGAAGGTAAAAACGTAGACAGCACAATGGCGGTCCGGAAAGGGCGGTGAAATAAATGAATGAAGGGAAGTTCAACCTGGCAGGAGATGAGCCTCCGAGACCTTCTTTGGAACTTGAAAACGAAGAGACACAGGTGCGAGCGGATATAGACGATTTGAGAAAAGCGCTCGAGGAACAACAGAGAATATCCGAAGAGAACCGGCGCAAAGCCGATGAATATCTTGATAATCTAAAGCGGTTGAAGGCTGATTTTGAAAATTTCCAAAAGCGGGAGATCCAGAACCGTCAGAATTTCATCCAGGGGGCGAACCGAGACTTGATTGTTCAGTTTTTACCCCTGGTCGATGACATGGAAAAAGCGCTTGAGGAGAGCCGGAAACACGCGGCAGGTCTCTTGTTCCTGGAAGGTTTTGAATTGATTTACCGAAAGATGATGAATACGTTGGAAAAGATGGGAGTCAGGCCGACCGTTTCGGTCGGGGAGAAGTTCGATCCCAAGTATCACGAGGCAGTGATGATGGTTTCCTCGCCCGGTCATGAGGACTATGCAGTGGTGGAGGAAATTCGCAAGGGATATCTATTTCACGAAGAAATGCTTCGAGCGGCACAGGTCAAGGTCAATCGAAGCGACGTGGATAAATTCGCCTGAGAAGAAGGAGGTCGGAAATTATGGCACGAGTGATCGGTATTGATCTGGGCACAACCAACTCGGCTGTTTCCTACATGGAAGGTGGACAGCCGGTTATCATACCCAACAAAGAGGGATCGCGGTTGACGCCGTCCATCGTCGCTTTTGCGAAAAACGGTGAAATTCTGGTCGGGCAACTCGCAAAACGTCAGGCCATTACGAACCCCCGCAATACGGTTTTCTCCATCAAGCGGCTCATGGGACGACGCTATGAGGATGAGGAGATCAGCAAGGCGAAAAAGGTGCTTCCCTATGAAATCGTTCCCGGAAAACACGGCGAAGTTGCGGTGAAGATCGGTGATAAGAGCTATACCCCGCCCGAGATCTCAGCGATGATCCTTCGGAAGCTCAAAGAAGATGCGGAGGATTATCTGGGGGAGAAAATCACCGAAGCGGTGATTACCGTTCCGGCATACTTCAACGACAGCCAGCGCCAGGCGACGAAAGACGCCGGAAAAATTGCCGGCCTTGAAGTCAAGCGGATCATCAACGAACCGACGGCCGCCTCCCTGGCCTACGGTTTGGGGAAGGGGAAGGAAGAAACGATCACGGTGTACGACCTGGGCGGAGGTACGTTCGACGTTTCCATTTTGGAAATCGGCGAAGGGGTTTTCGAGGTTAAATCAACCTCGGGTGACACGTTCCTGGGCGGTGACGATTTCGACCAGCGGGTGATGAACCATATTATTGAAGAGTTCCGCAAAGATCAGGGGATTGATTTGCGGGGGGACCAAATGGCGTTGCAGCGTCTGAAGGAAGCTGCGGAGAAGGCTAAGATGGAGCTTTCCAGCTCGGTCCAGACTGAAATCAATCTGCCGTTCATCACCGCGGACGCGAGCGGTCCGAAACATCTGGTCATGACTCTGACCCGGGGTAAGCTCGAACAACTGACCATGGATCTTATCGAGCGGACCATGAGTCCATGTGAGGCTGCCCTGCGGGACGCTGACTTGAAGCCGGATAAAATCAACGAGGTTGTCCTTGTGGGGGGCATGACCAGAATGCCCAAGGTTCAGGAGATTGTCGAGCAGATTTTCAAAAAAGAACCCCGGAAAGGGGTCAACCCGGACGAGGTGGTCGCTATCGGCGCGGCGATTCAGGGCGGGGTGTTGAAGGGGGACGTCAAGGATGTCCTGCTTCTCGACGTCACGCCGCTTTCTCTGGGTATCGAGACCATGGGCGCTGTTTACACCAAAATCATCGAACGGAACACGACGGTTCCGGTTTCCAAGAGCCAGGTATTTACGACAGCCGCCGACAGCCAGACCACCGTGGAAATCCATGTCCTGCAGGGGGAACGACCGATGGCACCAGACAACGTTTCCCTGGGACGGTTCCAGTTGACCGGCATTCCCTCGGCTCCCCGGGGAGTTCCGCAGGTCGAGGTTAAGTTCGATATCGATGCCGACGGTATCCTGCACGTGTCGGCGAAGGATACCGCGACGGGGCGGGAACAGGCGATTACCATCAAGGCCTCCAGCGGTTTGAACAGAGAAGATATCGAGCGGATGATCCGGGAGTCGGAAATTCACGCCGAAGAAGACCGGCGAAAAAAGGAAGAAGTCGGAGCAAAGAATCAGGCCGATAATCTAGCCTATTCAGCGGAGAAAACACTACGCGAATCCGGGGGTAATGTGTCGCCGGAAACGAAATCCCGGGTGGAGAGTGCGGTTAAAGATCTCCGGGAAGCTCTGCGGGGATCAGACATTCCCGATATCCGGCGGAAGACCGAGGAACTTCAAAACGTTGCCCATGCCATGGCTCAGGAACTGTATCAGAAAACCGCCTCGTCCGGATCTACCGCAGGTGGTGCCGGGGAACGGCCCTCCGGCGGAGCAGGGTCGCGTGAGGACGAGAATGTTGTCGACGCTGACTACCGGGTCGTCGATGAGGAAAACAAGTAAATCAAAACCAGCGGCCCCGGCTTACCGGCTCCGATTGGAAGTCCGGGGCTTGACGTCAACCAAGCGTACTATCCTGTACCAAGAGGGACATTGACCAACTCTTGCCTCTTAGCGGTATAATACATGAAGTGTGGATCTATTGCTAAAGGTGGTTTTTTATGAAAAGGGATTATTATGAAGTTCTGGAGGTAGAGCGTACCGCATCCCCGGAAGAGATTAAGAAATCGTTCCGGCGTCTGGCCCGCAGACACCACCCCGATGTCAATTCCGGGAACAAGGATTCGGCGGCTCGCTTCAAGGAAATTAACGAAGCCTACCAGATTCTCTCCGACCCGGAAAAACGGACGACCTATGACCGTTTTGGTCATGCCGCGTTTGATCGCTCTTCCGTGACGGGACAGGGAGGATACGGGCAAAATTTTGACCCGTTCGGTAATTTTTCCGGCTTCGGTGATATTTTTGATATGTTTTTTGGAGGAAGTACCCGGACCCGGAACCAAGAACGCTCGACCTATGTCACGAAGGGGATGGATATTGATCTCGAAGTGACCCTGGAGTTTCTCGAGGCGGCGTTCGGTGTGGAAAAAGAGTTGAGTTTCCAGAGATCGGAGATTTGTCCGGATTGTCAAGGGATCGGAGGAAAGAAAAAAACGTCCTGCTCCCACTGTCGGGGAACCGGTGAAACTCGCCATACCCAGACTTCGTTTTTTGGCTCGATGACCGTCGCGCGGCCCTGTACCTATTGTCAAGCGCGTGGTTGGATGGCTGAAGACAAGTGTGCAACCTGCCGTGGGTCAGGAAAACACCGCAAAGAACGTAAAATCAAGATCAAGATTCCTCCCGGTGTCGATACCGGTTATCGTTTACGGATAAGCGGAGAGGGGGAGGCCAGTCCCAATCAGGGACCGCCCGGTGACTTGTTTTTGCAGATCAAGGTCAACCCGCACAAGGAACTGACCCGCAAGGGGAAAGACATCTACTTTGAATTGGAGCTTTCCTACCCGCAACTGGTCTTGGGGGAGGAAGTTGAAGTACCTACGCTGCATGGCCAGGAAACGATCCGGGTTCCTGCGGGAACTGAAGGAAACACCTTGTTACGATTGCGGGGAAAAGGATTGGTTGACCCCCAAACCGGCAGACAAGGCGATGAAGTGATTCGGGTACAGCTTCGGGTTCCCCGTCATGTCACCGGGGAACACCGACGTCTCCTCGAACAGTTGCTTCAGTTCGAACGGGTGAAGACGGCCCCGACTAACGGGAACAAGAAACAGGGAGGTATTTTTGACCGCCTGAAAGAAGCTTTTACGCATACCGAAGAATGAGACGGCAATGGCTCGGTACTATTTTGCCCCATCATTGAAAAAAGACCGTCGAATTCTGCTGCGGCCGGAGGAAAGCCGTCACCTGCGTTCCGATCGGGTAAAGCCCGGTGCGGAAGTGGTTTTAAGTGACGGGAAGGGTTCCGTGGTTACGGCCGTCTTACAGGGGTGGCGGGAGGAACGCGCTTTACTGGACATTGTCGAAAACCGCCCTGTACCCCAAACGCCCTCTTTGCTCTGTTGTTGTCTGGCTCTGATCAAAAGCCAAAACCGCTTGGACTGGGCCGTGGAGAAAATGACTGAACTGGGTGCCGGAGAAATCGTTTTTTTTCCTGCGGCGCACAGCATCCGCCAATCCCTCACCGTGAATCACCTCGCACGGATGGAAAAAATAATCCGGGAAGCCGGGAAACAGACGGGGAAAACGGTTCTGCCCCGCCTGCTCTGGCTGGAACGGTGGGAGGACTTCATCAGGTATCTCATTCAGGAGGGCGGCATAGTCTACCCGGCGTTTCCCGATGAAGACATGACCTTATTGCGGAGGCTTGGCGATTGCGCCAGGGACCGAGCAGTGCTGGTGATCGGGCCGGAAGGAGACTTCACTTCTGGGGAAAAAGCCACTTTGGCCGGTCTTCCGCGTTCCAGACCGGTTCGCTTGACGAAGGACATCCTCCGCAGTGAGACGGCTCTCTTCTATGGAGCCTCCCTCTTGTCCGCTTTTTTGGAAGACGACCTTGAAAGTTGCCCTGAAAACCCTTGGTTGTAAGGTCAACCAGGCCGATAGCGACCTGTTTTTGACCAGTATCCGGAATACCGGTTGGGAGACGGTTTCTTTCTGGGAGCGGGCTGATGTGTATGTGATCAACTCCTGTGCGGGTACCCGGGAAGCGGAACGCAAATCCAGCCAGTTCGTGTGTCGAGTGCTCCGAGCCAATCCCGATGCCCGGGTTATATTGACTGGTTGCCTGGCTCGCAGACTGTCCCCCCCGGATCGTTCATCCTTTGACCAGCGGGTCGAAGTTCTTTCCTCTCCGGACAAAATCGAAGAGCTACTGAGTCGCTTCAGCGGATCTGACGGGTATGCACCAGTTCAAGCCGAGATCCCCCGGGGAACTCGCGCCCGGGTGTGGTTCAAAATTCAGGACGGGTGTGACCATTATTGTAGTTACTGTATCGTTCCCCACCTGAGAGGGCCGGTCGTTAGCCTTCCACCGGAACGGGTTCTCCGGTCTGTTCGCACTCTCGAGGAGGCGGGATACCGGGAGATTGTACTGTGTGGAATCAACGTGGGGTATTACGGGAAAGACCTTTACAAACCCGGATTGATTGATCTCTTGGAGCGGCTGGTGCGGGAGACCGGCCGGGTCCGTTTTCGGCTGAGTTCCCTGGAACCTTTCGCGGTGACCAAACCGTTTATCGAGCGCTATTGTGCTTTGGGAGACCGGGTCTGCCCGCATTTTCATCTCCCCCTGCAAAGTGGTAGCGATCGGATTCTTACCCTGATGAACCGGGGCTATACGGTTAAAGAATATGCCCGCATCGTGGAACACCTGCGCTTTCACAGCCCGTTGGCAGCAGTGACGACCGATCTGATGGTCGGTTTTCCCGGAGAGACGAAAACGCTCTTTACAGAAACGACGTCTTTCATCCGGGAGATGGACTTTGCTCGGATCCACCTCTTTGTTTTTTCCCCCCGCCCCGGGACTTCGGCGCTTCTTCTGGATCGCGAGGGGAGGATCGGTAGAGAGGAAATAAGAAGGCGAAAGAAAATTATCCTGGAATTAGCCGAAAAAAGCCATGAGGCATTTCAAAAACACTTCCTGGGAAAAACGGTACCCGTCCTGATCGAGTCAGTGCGGGATGGAGTGGCCGCCGGACACAGTGACCGATACGTTGGAGTCACCATTCACGGTGTGGAGAAAGAGTCACCCGGGGACCTCGTTGACGTATTTGTCGAAGGCGTCGAAGGGGGAGTGCTCACCGGGCGGTTGATTTGAACCCGGGAATGGCATACCGGTTCGTGACCGCCGTTTCATTCACGAAGGAACAATACCTGTTCTGGCCCGGTTACCTATGGTATAGTAAGAAGATGGGTTCGCCTGCCGTTTCTCTGAAGGGTGTGCGGAGTCATAAACGAACAAAGGGGGTATTTTGCATGCAGTTTCGTCTGATTCACCTGAGTAGGCTGGTCGTATTGCTCGTACTGGTTATGGTTGTTTTTTCCGGGTGTTTGAATATGGGGCCGACGCCCACTCCCACTCCCAGTCCCACCCCGGAAGAACCAATTGAATCACCGGACGCAGTAAACTTCACCCTTCCCAACATTGATGGCGGCACGGTGTCCTTGAGCGATTTCCGGGGAAGACCGGTCTGGCTGGTGTTCTTCCGGCCTGGTTGTCCTGCTTGTACGGATCAGGCTCCGATAGTCGCTCGGCTTTACGATCGATACCGTGATACTGAAGAGTTGGTGGTGTTGGGTATCGGTATCGAAACGAACAGCGCCCAGCTCAGACAGATTCGCACCAGATACGGATGGACATTCCCGGTTCTTAACGATTTTGACCGCACCGTCTACCGGCAGTTTTTTACCGGCGGTGTTCCGGCCAACGTCTTCATCAACCGGCGGGGCGAGGTGCAAGACGAAGTGCTGGGGAACAGGGACGAAGCCGTGTTTGGATGGTACCTGAATCAAATATTTTAAGGCCCGGGGATTTTCTCCCGGCCGGTCCACCGGGTTTTTAGAATGTGTGGCGGAGAGGGAAAGGGTGAGTGACCCGGCCTCTCCGCTTTTTTTAACGAGCGAGGGCTTCCACCAGGTATTCGTCGAGCAGGTCTGCTTGGGCCAGAAGATCCAACAGGGTGATCCGGCCGCGGACATACCGGGAAAAGCGGCAGGCGTTCCGGAGTAAGGTCTCCGGAAATCCCAGTTCCTGGAAGGTGACCGGCGCTCCGCACCGCTTCAGGGTTTTTTTCGGATCGGGAACCGGAGCGAGGGTTTTTTCGACGGAACGCCTCATCTCTTCAATAGTTGCCGGGTTGGGAAGGCGGGCGAGGCGGAGACCTCCGGTGACTTTCTCCCGGGCTTCCTGTTCAACGAAGGGGAAGAGCGGACCAAAGTGGAGCATGACCTCATCAAAGCTTTCTTTCTTTATGGTTCCGGTCATAAGTTTTTCCCAGTCGAAATCAGGGAGGTGTCTGAGAAAGTGGTCGAACATCCGTTTCACCAGGATGGTCGCCGCACCTACTCGTAAACCGTGTAGCGAAGGATGCCGGTCCTGCTGGAGACTCATGATCTCCAGGTAGTGGGCGATTAGATGCTCCGCCCCGGAAGCCGGGCGGGAATCACCGGTAATAACCATGCTGAACCCGGAATTGAGCAGAGCGACAGCCAAAGCGTAAACAGCGTCCGGGTCGCGGCGGCCGATCGCCTCGGCTTTTTCTTCCAGAAGGTTGAGGGCCCCTTCCACCAGTTCCCAGGTGTATTCGCACACGTCTTCACCCAGCAGGTAACGGCGCAGTTCCCAGTCGGCATTGGCGGTGATTTTTCCGATCAGGTCGGCAAACCCGGACTGGATTAGTTCAAGGGGGGCCGCACACAGGATGGCGAGGTCCATGAAGATAGCCTGGGGAGGTGAAGCCGGTAGAGTCTCTTTGTAGCCCCCCACGAGCATGGGAGCTCCGGGGGAGGGGTATCCGTCCATCGAGGGGGCGGTGGCCACCACCGCGTAAGGAATGCCGATCCGGTGACTGACGAACTTGACCAGATCGTTGATCACTCCGGAACCTACGGCCAAAATCAGGTCGGGATCCTGATGCAGAAACTGTCCCAATTGGCTGCGGGCCTCCTCGTCCGGTTCGAGAAAAGCGAAACGGTCTTGTTTTTTCAGGCACGCGGTGATGGTCTTGAAGCGGTGGCCGACGAGGATTCGCTCCACCTTTTCCCCGCAGGCGGCGTAGGTGTTTTCATCGGCCACCAAGAGGATCTTCGTCGGGGAAACCAGTTCGTGAAGAACGGAGGGAATGCGCTTGAGCACATCATTGCCGAGCAGGGTACGGCGGACTGGTATATGATGGGTTTTCCCGCAGCGGCAGGAAAATGTCGATTCCCTTTCGAAAAAAAACAGGTCATTGATCACTGAATTCACCCTCCGATTCAGGTATGGTCCGGTCCGGTCCGGTTCGGCCCGGCGCTTTGGGCGCGAGAGAGGAACCGCCGGAGGAACCGGGAAACCCGTTGCTCCCCATAGTGTATCAGAATCGGATACGTTTTTCCGCTGCCGGGAGAAGGCTCGCTAAAGGTTGGGTGAAGGGATAAAAACAATGAACATCTTCGCCATCATGGGGAGCCCCCGTCGGGGAGGCAATACTGAAGTGATGCTCGATACCTTCCTGGCCGAAGCCGGGGAAGGCTTCCAACTAACGCTGGTTATCCCCTCCGAGTTGCGCATTCACTCCTGCCGGGGTTGTCGGGTTTGTGAAAGAACCGGGGAGTGCGTCATTGACGACGACATGGAGCGTGTCGCCGGAGACATACTGGGGGCAGACCGTATCGTTGTCGCCACTCCGGTTTTCTTCTATGGACTTCCCGCTTCACTGAAAACGCTGGTTGACCGGACCCAGTTTCTCTGGTCGCGTAAATATTTCCTCAAGCAGGATTACCCGCCGAAAAAAGGTTTCCTGCTTTCGGTCGGGGCGACGGGGGGAAAGAAACTCTTTGCGGGGGTGATCCTGACCACTCGGTATTTTTTTGACAGTTTCAACTGTGCATACACGGGGGAACTGGTCTTTCGCGGATTCGACCGAAAGGGCGAAATTGCCGGGTGTGCGTCCTGTCTTTTGGATATCAGGCAGGCTGCGAAGACTTTTTTCGCGGGATAAAAAATCAGGTCAACAGTATCCGAGCGATCTGGAAATAGATAGCGACTCCGACCACGTCCACGATGGTGGTAATCACCGGGGTGGCGGACAGGGCCGGATCGAATTTCATTTTTTTCAGGACCAGGGGAAGGAGAAGACCAAGGAGATTCGAGAAAATCACGATCACCCAGAGGGAAAGACCGACCACGATGCCGATCAAATATCCCTCCCCAAGCAGGGCAGCCCGGAGGAAGCCGATCAGGGCCAGCAGGATTCCCAGGATTCCCCCGATCAACCCTTCGGTCAAGATCATTTTCAGAAAGTTTTTCCGGTCGATATTCTGTAACGCTAATCCACGAACCATGACCGCGGTGGACTGGCTGCCGACATTCCCCCCTGTGTCGATTAGTACGGGAATGAAAAAGGCCAGGGCGATCACGGTTTGAAGGAAGCCTTCATAGTTCTGGATGATAAAGCTGGCCACGGTCCCGCCCATCAGAAGAAGCGCGAGCCAGACGAACCGGTTCTTGACCCGCTGCCAGACCCCCGAACGCAGGTATTCGTCCTCGGTGGTTTTTATAGCGGCCAGCCGGTGAATGTCCTCGGTGGCCTCCTCCTCAATGATGTCCATGGCGTCGTCGACGGTCACCACGCCGACCAGGCGGTTTTCCCGGTCCGTCACCGGAGCGGCCAAAAGGTCATAGCGCTGGATGGTCCTGACGACGCTTTCCTGGTCGCTGTCCGTGTGAGTGGAGACCACTTCCCTGTTCATGATATCTCGGATCAGCGCTGCGGGATCAGCCAGAATCAACTTTCGGAGAGTGACTGAACCGATCAGATGCCTTTCCCCATCGATGACGTAAGCGATATAGGTCAGTTCTTCCGGAGGAGCAATCTTTCTGATCCGTTCGATGGCTTGTGAGACGGTCTGGTATTCCTTGAGGTCGATGAACTGGGGGTTCATGATCCGTCCAGCGCTGTTTTCGGGATACCCCAGAAGGAGTGAGGCAATAGCCCGCTGTTCATTGCTCAGGAGGGGTAAAAGCTTGCGGACCACTTTGGCCGGGAGTTCATCGAGGAGTTCTGTCCGGTCGTCGGCCGACATCTGGTTTAGGATTTCTGAGACCTTATCGTCGGTAAAGTGGGAAAGGAGATTTTCCTGCTGGACCAAGTCAATCCGCTCGAAAACCTCAATGGCGGTGTTTTTGGATAGGAGCCGAAAGAGCACGACTTGGTCTTTCCGATCCAGATTGGTGATAATCTCAGCGATATCGGCTGGGTGAATCTCCCGAATACGGGTTTTAATTTTCGCCAGAGAACCTTTTTCAACCAGCTCGGAAAATTCCCGGATTAGTAGTTCAAGATCGATATTCACTCCTGGTTCCATGCCGATCACCTTCTAAAAAGTGGGTGCAAGTCCAGTGTCCGATCGGAAGCAAGTGGCAAATTTCTCTGAAAATGCAGCGTGCTGTCCGAGTGTCATGCAAAAAACCTGAGGGATTCCCTCACGGAAGCCTTCCTGGGATTATAGCTCAATTACTTGACTTTGTCACGGGAAATCAGTATTTTTGTAGCACTCCACTCAGATTTGAGGAAGGCATTGTAAACCTGTTATAAATCTCCTGACCGCCTGACAGGTTAATCCTCTCTATCCTGTATAGATAAGGAGCAACCGCTTATGATCGTGGTGTTTCGAAACAAATATGATCAGTCCGGGAAGGAAGCCATCCTGCAACGGGCATCGTCGTTGCACTTACTTCCCTGCTGGATCGACCTGGACTCGACCTTGCTCGTGACCGAGAAGCCGGTTCCCCGGCCCGAGGAAATCTTCCAGGAACCGGTTGCGCGGATTATCGACGTCCCGACACCTTATCAGCTGGCCCATCGCTCATTCCGGCCTGAAGGCAGTGTAGTCCAGGTGGGTGGTGTGGAGATCGGGCGGGACAATCTGGTGGTTATTGCCGGACCCTGTGCGGTGGAGTCCCGTGACCAGCTGTTCCGTATCGCCGAGACAGTCAAGCGCTCCGGCGCTCATCTCCTGAGAGGGGGGGCCTTTAAACCCCGTACTTCGCCCTACAGTTTTCAGGGCCTGGGGGAAAGTGGCTTGGAGATTTTAGCGCAAGCCCGGGAAGCTTTCGCTATTCCGGTAGTCACCGAAGCCACCAGCCCGGAAAACGCGGCGATTGTCGCGCGATATGCTGATTGTATCCAGATCGGTGCCCGTAACATGCAAAACTTTGAGTTGTTGAAGGCGGTCGGCCGCTTGGGGAAACCGGTGTTGTTGAAACGAGGCCTGTCCGCGACTATCGAGGATTTGCTGCTGGCTGCCGAATATGTCCTGAGCCTGGGAAATTTTTCGGTGATCCTGTGTGAACGAGGTATTCGGACCATCGAGCGGCTGACCCGGAATACTCTGGACCTGACGGCGATCTCCGTAGTTCAGGACCTGAGTCATTTGCCGGTGGTGGTTGATCCCAGCCACGGAACTGGACTGCGGGAAAAGGTCATCCCGATGGCCCGGGCGGCGGTTGCCTGCGGCGCTCATGGAGTTATGGTCGAAGTACATTCCGAACCGGACAAGGCGCTTTCCGACGGACCGCAGAGCTTATATCCGGAACAGTTCCGGCGGCTGATCAACGACCTGGCTGTGATTGGTGTTCTGGTTGGCAAAGAACTGCGCAGAGAAGCCTGGCCGCAAAGGAACCTTCCAGCCGGAGAAGCTTCTGGTACGCCTGTCCAACCCCTTAGGGTCGCTCATCTGGGTAATCCCGGATCGTTTAGTTCTTTGGTCGCCCGGCGCACCTTTGGAAAAGATGTGGAATTCAAGCCTTGTCAAACCTTTCGGGAAGTGTTCGAGCGAGTGAAGGACCGGTCGGTCAGTTTGGGGCTGGTTCCGCTCGAAAATACCATCACCGGAAGCATCCACGCGAATTTCGATTTACTTCTGGAGTATCCTGACCTGTTTATCGTTGGAGAGCGTTTTGTTCGGGTTGCCCAGCATTTAGGAGTATATCCCGGAACCCGGACGGAAGCACTGCAGATTATTTTTGCCCATCCCCAAGGGTTTGCCCAGTGTGGGCGGTTCCTGGAAAGCCGGCAGGAAGTAAGAATCATGAACGTGGGGAATACCGAGGAGGCCGCCCGACGAGCGGGGGAGTACGGTGTAGGGGGAGGCTGCATCGCGGGCGAAGAGGCTATCGCCAAATACCGGCTGGAGTTGGTCGCCGAGGAAATCGAAGACAATCCCCGGAATTTTACCCGCTTCATCCTTCTTTCTCCGTTCTTCACGCCGTCAATCGATGAGGAGAAAGTGTCCGGTGTGTTTTCCGTGGCCAATCGTCCCGGAGCGCTCTTTGAAGTCCTACAGGTTTTCGCCCGTTACGAAGTGAACCTTTTGAAACTCGAATCCCGGCCGTTTCCCGGCAAGCCCTGGGAATACCTGTTTTACGCTGATTGGGAAGGAAATCTGGTCGAAGAACGGTTTAAAGTGATGCTTACCGAACTGGGACAGACCACCGCTTTTATCCGCATCCTGGGCAGTTATCGGAACCTCTGGAAAAAAACCTGTTGACCCGCTTGACTATTAAAGGGGAAACTCTGTAATATGTGGGGTGGTTTTCGACTGAACGGTCAGTTGAAAACCACTACAGGATGTCGTCTGGCCGCCGGAGCGAGAACCAATTTCCGGCTCGCGTGATATTGATTCTTGCCTCGACTAAACCGGGCTACCCCGGTGGTCGGTCTGTTGAGTGGAGTCAGGAAACCTGTTGAAGTACTCCGTCTCACCCGCAGGAGGAATAAATATGACCAAATTCGTACAGCTGATCGTTCGTTATTCGAAAATCATCTTGATCGCCACAATCGTCCTGATCCTTTGGGCCGGTTTCAGCCTGAGAAATCTCCGTTTCGAAGACGATTTTACCAAGTATGTCCCGGAACACAATCCGGAAGTGGCTTTTTTCAATTCTTTGGAAGATGTCTTCGCTGGTTTTCAGAGAAAATCGATGATCGTCGCCCTGGAGTTCGACGACCTGTTCACACCGGAAAGCTTGGCCACGGTCCAGAACATGGTGACGGCGGTGGAAGGGCTTTCGGAGGTGAAAAACGTCCATGCCCTGACCAACATGCCTCAAGTGCTCACTACCGAGTTTGGGATCGAAGTACGTGATATAGTGGAGGTGCTTCCCCAGACCCTCGCCGAAGCGAGAGATCTGCGGGAAGACCTGGAAGAAGATGAACTTATCTGGGGACGGATGGTCACCGAAGACGGCCGGGCTACCATCCTCATGGTGGCGTTCTACTACGAGGTGGACGAATACGCGGCCATCGAGCGGGTCATCGAGGTTTGTGATCCATTGGCCGGCAACGCCCAAATCACCTATTTCGGCCTTCCGATCATTCAGCGGGAAAGTTCTCTGGATGCCCAGCGGAACATGATGAACCTGACCCCGCTGGCGACGCTGGCGCTTTTGGTTATCCTCTATCTCGGTTTCCGCTCGATCCAGGGGGTTTTGTTGCCGGTTTTCATCGCCGGCTTTGCTTCCCTCGTTACTATCGGAATCGCCGCAGCGCTGGGCGAACCTCTGAGCATGATCTCCGCCATGCTTCCGATCATGCTTTTGGCCCTGGTGAGCGCCTACGGCATCCACTTTATCAACCGGTATTACGAGGATTGCGGACGCCTGGAGGGTTCTCAGGCGGCGGAGAACACCCTGCGGAACATCTTTTTTCCCATCGCCCTGAGCGCCCTCACCACGATGGGCGGTTTTTTATCCCTTCTCACCGCCGAGATCAAACCGATTTCCGATTTCGGCCTCTTTTCCTCTTTGGGCATTCTCTTCGGCTTCGTTTTCGCGACCTTTTCGCTGGGCGCTTTTTACACGGTATTTGCCCTGAAGCGCCCGCCCCGTCAGTTCATCCAGCAGGAGGGGAAAAAAGGTGACGCGCTTTACCGGTTGCTGAGCGGCATCAGCCGCTTGGTTACCGGGCGGAAAAGAGCCGTCCTGGTGGTCATCATCGCCCTTTTGATATTTCTCGGATTCGGCATTCCCCGCATCAGTATGGAGATGAGCATGGAAACCCAACTCGGGGAAGATCATCCGATTACCCGGCTTCTCGATTATTTCGAAGAACGTTTTGGAGGGACATCCATCAACTACCTGCACCTCACCACGGACTCCATCCGTCATCCCCAGGTCCTGCGGGAAATGGTCCGGATCAGCCGTTATGCCAACCGTTTCAACGCTTTTCAGGATGCCTCCTCCGTCGCCGGTCTGGTCATGGACCTCAATGAAGCGATCGAGGGCTGGCGGGCGCTCCCGGACACCCGGGACAAGGTCGACAACCTCTGGTTTTTCGTTGCCGATAACAGTTATGTACAGGACCAGATCTCCGCTGACGAGTCCCGGGTGCTTATCAACTTTCGGGCGGCGGAAACCTCGTCCCAGCTTCTTGAAGAGGAAATCATCGCGTTCCGGCAGTTCCTCGCGGAACGTCCCCGGCGGTTTAGGATGGCGCCGGTCGAAGAAGAACAGGCGAGAAACGCTTTAGTCGAAACGATCGTTCAGGATCTGGCTATCTTCGGCTTGAATCCTCCGGATCAGAACCGGTTGGCTGCGATCGTCCGGGAGGTTCTCGAGGAACCGGTCGAGAGTTTTTACGGGGAGGACCCAATCTTTGCCCGGGAAATCACCCGCTACGTTCTGCTCGAAATCGAGGACCTTGGGCTGACCGCCGAAGAAGTGGTGGATGCCTTGCTGGCTTATTACCGGGAGAACGAAAACCGAACGCTCGCAGGCGTCCTGACCAGCGAGCTGGATCTATCCGCTGACGATGCCTGGTATTTGGAGGACACCCTGCATTTTGCCTCGGAGCGGGTGGCTGCCTCCCGAAAAGTGGCGGCCCTGCGGGATCGGGTAGCGGAAATGACCGGACATGAATTCGATGATACATACGATTTCGTGTTCTTCCAAATTCTGGACGAGGTCGTGTACATTCCCGACGATAACGGCGACTTGGTCATCGATTACCGGGTGACCGGCAGCTCGATCATCAATAACTATATCACCGGAAAACTCTTCGACCAGCAATCCCAAAGCATCGTCTTGGCGTTTGTCGTAGTTTTCGGTCTACTTCTGCTGCAGCTCCGTTCCTGGAGGAGAGCGATTATCGCCATGACTCCCATCGCTTTGACGGTCTTTGCCTCCTTCGGGTTGATGGGCCACTTCCGTATCCCCCTCAACGTCGCCACCCTGATGGTGGCCAGCATCGCCATTGGGGCGGGCGTCGACTATACCATCCATTTTCTGACTCGCTGGTACGCCGAACAGAACAAGCGCCCCTCCGAAGCTATTCATATCGCCATCACCCGGACCGGGCGGGGAATTTTTCTCAATGCGGTGGCGGTGGCGGGTGGAATCTACGTTATGGCCGCCTCGAGCATTCATATGCTGCGGGTTTTCGGCGCACTGATGGCCACCGTCCTTCTCCTCAGTGTCGTTTTCACCATGTTTTTATTACCCATGATCCTGCAGGCGGAGGAAAAGATTTTTAAAAATTCATTTAAAAACAAAGGAGGAACAACGGTATGAGAAGAACCCTGGTTTTTTCTATTCTCTTTCTGTTGACTATGGCGATCCTGACGCTCCCGACTCTGGCCATGACCGCCGACCAGATTTTTGACGAGATGGAGGCCCGGCAGCCGGACATCGAGACGTCCCGGTCCACCGGCTCCCTGATTGTGGTTGACGCCCGGGGTAACGAGGAAAAACGGGAAATGATCATGTTTTCCCAAGAGGAGGGGGATGATACGACCTCCAGCATCTTTCGCTTTCTCAGTCCGGCCAGCGTGCGGGACATCACTCTTTTGAGCCTCAACGACGGGGACCAGATCTACCTGTTCATGCCCGCCTTCCGCCGGGTGCGCCGGATCGCGGGGGCCGGTCGGCAGGAGACTTTCGCCGGCACGGATTTTACCTACGAGGATGTCGGCGGCATGGCCTTCCAACGGGAGGATTTCAACTACACCCTCATCGGCGAAGACGAGCAGAATTATTACCTCGCACTGATCCCGCTGGATGAAGAGAGCGAGTACTCAAAGCAGGTGATGACAGTGGATCGGGAGAAATTTTATCTGAGGAAGATGGAGTTTTATGATTTGGAGGGAGCTCTCTGGAGGGTTCTGGAGATTCATGAGATCGAAGTTAGAGATGACGGAACCAACCGGTTCAAGAAACTCAGCCTGACGGATGTAAAGGAAAACACAAAAACCCTCATGAATATGGGCGAGGTCGAGGAGAACATTACTCTTCCGGCCGGTTTTTTCAGCGTTCGGACCATTCAGCGTCCGGAACTGTGAGACGAAGCCAATGAGAGGATGCCGGATGGCGATTTCGATCCTGATCTTGATACTTTGCCTGATCACACCCGTGTTTCCCGTCCTGGCTTCCCCGATCACCGGGGAAGCCAGTTTAAGTACGAGCTGGGATCTGGCTGGCGGTCGGCTTACTTACGGACTTGAACTGGATTTGAATTATGAAACGCCTATTTTTGATCACTATTACCTGAGTACAGCATTGACCTTGCAGCACGAGGAAGGTGGTTATGATCCTGATTTTTTTCGATGGCGGGAGGCATACCTAAAGGGGTTTGGGGTTCCTTGGGAGGAGACGGACTTCCGGCTGGGCTGGATCCAGGTGGTATGGGGGGCCAGCGATCTCATGAGCCCGGTGGATGTGATCAACCCCGCACCGCTTGCCCGGGGAATCGGGGAGGGGTTCCTGGGCGAGAAGATCCCGGTTCCCGCCGTCAACCTGGAATGGTACCTGAATTTTGTCTGGTCGCTCGAGTTGGTCTATCAACCTGCCTTTATGGCCAACGTGGTTCCTGAAGCTCTGCAGAAGCAATTTATGTCCGCGGCTTTGGTCCCGCAACTCGGAGTCGGTCCCGACGATCTGGTTTACGATTTTACATACCGAGAGCCGGAGGTCGGGTTCTTGGACCCGATTTGGGGTGTCAGAGTTCGGGGTAAAGTCGGCGGTGTCGATCTCGCCCTCAGCTACTACCGGGGGTATTATCTGAATCCCACCCCCTACCGGACGGCCATAACCTCCTCGGTGACCGGGAACGGCCTGCCCTTTCAGGTCGATGTTGATTTCGGGTATCCACAGCGGCAGATGCTCGGTCTGGAATTCCAGGGGGAACTCGAGGCGCTGCCCGGTGCTACCTTCCGTGGCGATGTCGCCCTCTTTTTCCCGGAACGCTGGACCCACCAGATATCGTTACCTCAGCCGGACGGAACCATGATCGTACAGGAGCAGATCGTCCTTGAACAACCTTACTGGAAAGCCTCTCTGGGAGTCGATTATACCACCGAAGACAATGTCTACCTTAACCTGGGCTATATCCTGGGTACCCCCCAGGAAACTGGCGATGACGTTTCTTCTTACCTGTTCCTGCGGGCGGAGCGTCCCAGCGACGACGGAAAGTGGAAACCGTTCGTTAATTCTGTTCTAAGCCTGGCCGACGGGAGCATGGTCAATGCCCTCGGGGTGTCCTATACACCGCAGCCGGATTGGGACATTTCCCTCACCTATTCCTTTGCCAGCGGCCCTCCAGGTGGCAAGCTGGCAGGCATCGGAGACGGGATTTTCCTCAGCGCCCAGTACGCGTTTTGATCAGGATAGCGAGGAAGGGATGAAGAAAAATACTGCCTTTACCGGAGAGAAGCACCTGGACGATAAACGAACCATGATTCTGGGAGCGGCCAAAAAAGTATTTTCAGAAAAGAGTTACTTCGAGGCGACTCTCGAAAACATTTCTGACGTATCCGGGGTGAAGAAGTCGACCATCTATTATTATTTCAGGAGTAAATTCGAATTACTGGTGAATATATTGGAGACTACCATTCACGAGGCAGAGGAAAATTTCCATACCATCGATTGCTCGCGAGACGATAAAAAGGCGGTCTTGGCGGACATCATCGAAGCCCATTGCCGATTTATGGAGGAAAAAAAGGACGTGATTCTGATTATTCAGAGGGCAGGCTTCGATTTCCTTCACCATCTGGAGGTCAAGAAACGTATTGACCAAATCCTCGAAAAAATGAAAAAGCTCCGCTGGGAGGTTGGACAGCGCATTGGACCCTTACAGACGCTATCGGGGAAACGAGTGAGCGGTGAACAGGTTCTACGTCTGATCCTGCCCAGTCTGGCCGGGTACTATATCGAAGAGATCAAGGAAAACCGGTTGTTGTCACCGGATGTGCGGACCCTTTTTCAGGAGATTTTCACCGCTTTTCTCCGCTGATCGTTTCTTTCTGCATGGCTTTCTGCAGCTGATGATATACTCTTGTCCCCTTATCGACTATCATTAAAGCCGGTGCCGTTCGTTCCCGTAACAGGCGCTGGCCAGATGAGACCGTTGCCGAAAAAAGAGATTTATTGGGGGCGGTTTGTTGAATGTTCACCATCGGTGGAAGGAGTTGATGATCTATGATGCCAATCGATCTGCGGAGGGACACGATCACCCTTCCCAGCGAAGAGATGAAGGAAAAGGCGTTTCAAGCCTCTCTCGGTGATTCGGTCTACGGGGAAGACCCGAATCAGGCCGCCCTGGAAGAAACCGCTGCCCGGTTGTTGGGTAAGGAAGCCGCTCTTTTTGTTCCCAGTGGGACGATGGGGAACCTGATCGCCCTTTTGACTCATACCCGGCGGGGGGAGGAGGTTATACTCGAAGAGAATGCTCATATCCGCCTCTCGGAGACGGGAGGATTAGCGGCGGTAGCCGGGCTGATGGTAAGAGGCCTGTTCGGAGCCGATGGCATTCCTGAACCGGAGGCGGTACTGGCTGTACTACGACCGGATGATATTCACTATCCCCGGACGTCATTGCTTTGTATAGAAAACACGCACTACCGCTATGGGGGTATTGTACCACCCCTGGAGAAAATGAGAGAAATTTACGAACTTTCCCGACGCCATCAGCTGGCGGTACACCTCGACGGTGCCCGACTCTGGAATGCGGCGGTGTACCTGGGAATCCATCCCTCGTTCCTGGCCCGGTACGCGGATTCAGTGATGGTTTCCCTGTCGAAGGGACTGGGTGCGCCGATTGGATCGCTTCTCGCCGGTTCGGAAGCCTTCATCCGGGAGGCAAGACGCTACCGGAAGATGCTGGGAGGGGGCATGCGCCAGACCGGTTGGTTGTGCGCCTGTGGGCTGATCGCCATCTCCGGGGAAAACATCGCCCGACTGCAGGATGACCATCGTCATGCCCGGCTCTTGGCCGAAGGACTGGCTGTGCTTGATAACATCACAGTCGACCTTACCCGGATCCAGACTAATTTCGTTCTTGTTGACTGTTCCGCTCTGCCGGTGAAGGCACCCGAAATTACCCGAAAATTCGCCGGGAAGGGTGTCCTGGTGACTCCCGCCGGGGAACACCGCATCCGGCTGGTGACCTCAAGTCGAGTCGGAACTGGGGACGTACGCCAGGCTCTCTCCATAATGGAGGCTTTTTTTCGCGGTTTTTCCGGTAAAACCCTTTGACTTTTCTCCGAGTGTGGGATAATAGAAAAAAGACACGGGAGGTATGAGATGCCTGAAATCATATCGATGGGGGAAGCTCTGGTCGAGATCATGCGGGACAAAATCGGAGCCGGACTGGATACTCCGGAGGTATTCACCGGTCCCTACCCCAGCGGGGCGCCGGCTATTTTCGCTGATTGCGCAGCCCGGTTAGGGGGCCAGGTCGGGTACGTTGGGACAGTGGGTCGGGATGACTTTGGGAAAGTCATCCGGGAACGTCTCCAGGAAGACGGTGTCGACCTCTCCTGCTTTTATGAAACGGAAGAGTCGACGACCGGCGTCGCGTTTGTCGCCTATTTCCCCGATGGATCCCGGAAATTCATCTACCACATCCGCAACGCGGCCAGCGGCCTGATGGAGCCGGAGCGGATTCCTGAATCGTATTTCCAGGGCGCCCGCTATCTTCATGTGAACGGATCGGCCATCTCTATCAACGAAACCTGGCGGAATACCGTTTACCGTTCCCTGGAACTGGCCCGCCGATATGAGGTTCAGGTCAGCTTCGACCCGAATATCCGGCCGGAAATTCTGGGGGTCGACCGGGTACGGGAGCTTTGTCAACCGATTCTGGATGCCGTACATATCGTTTTTCCCAGCGGTGAAGAAGCGGCCATGCTCACCGGTGAAACAGATGTTGCAAGAGCCTGCCAAATTTTGATCGACCGGGGGGCGGGTTGCGTCGTTCTGAAAAGGGGAGACGAGGGATGTTCGGTAATCACTTCGGATGGTAGAAGGGATGTGCCATCCTTTAAGGTGAACGAGGTGGATCCCACCGGTGCCGGCGACTGTTTTGACGCCGGGTTTTTGGTCGCCCTGCAAAGGGGCCTCGATCTCTTTTCCTGCGGTCGCTTTGCCAATGCGGTCGGCGCGCTGGCTGTCACCCGGAAAGGTCCCATGGAAGGAGCGCCTTTTCTTCATGAGGTGTTAGCCATGCCCGGTTTGGAGAAAGAGATACGGGCCGGGTTCGGAAAATTTTGAGAGAAGGTTGACAGAAGGTTGGGAAAAAGTTGATAATCTTTCACCGATCACCGTATTTTGAGAGATGAGGAATTAGTGAATGGATGAACGAATGAATGTCATAATCGCAACGATGAAGGATTTCCGCGACAACCGCGAAGCGCTGAAGAACGAACTGTTGCGCAGGCTGGTTGACGGATGTCCCCATGACACCTGTTTTTCCCTGGAGGAATTCAACACCCAGGAAGACATCAAGGGCTACCTCGCCGAGATGGCGGAATGCCCGGCGGACGTTTTCAGCATGATTTTTACCCGGTGTCCCTTCTTTTATACCATCCAGGAGATCATGGGGGACAAGATACTGATCCTTTCCACAGCGACCCTGGGATGGTTGGCGGAAATAGATGCGGCGATCAGTGCGTATACATCGCTTCCTTTTGACCGGGAATCCCTGAGTTGGTCCCGTATTCCTGATGGCGATTGGCCAAAGGGAGATGAAATAACCGATTGAGATAAAGTGCTCTCGGGAAAAATTATGAAAAAAAAACCGTCCTCTCTTCCGGAAAACGCTCCGGAACCGGGTGTCCGTTCCATTTACCCTGGGGGTGGGGAGCCCCTCCCTTATCGGATGAGGCCGCGGACTTTGGGGGAAGTGGTAGGTCAGCCGGAATTGGCCGGTCCGGAGGGTATCCTTAGCCGGATCGTTCGTGATGGATTTCTCCCCTCGCTACTCTTCTGGGGGCCGCCGGGAACCGGAAAAACCTCGGTCGCCTTTATCCTCGCCGAAACCTGCGGGTATCATACGATATCGGTGAGTGCGGTGGCCTCGGGCGTCAAGGACATGAAAGAGGCGATCCGGGAAGCGGAATTCGTCAATGAGCGCCAGGGGAACAAAACGGTTTTTTTTATCGACGAAATACATCGTTTTCACAAAGGTCAGCAGAGCTTTCTGCTCCCCTTTGTGGAGAAGGGAACGATTACTCTCCTCGGAGCGACCACGGAGAATCCCTCCTTTGAAGTCATCGCCCCGCTCCTTTCCCGGTGCCAGGTCCTGCTTTTTCGTAAAATTTCGGTCGCTGACCTGGTCAGCCTCTTACGCCAAACTCTCACTGACCCGCGTGCCCTGAACAATCCCTCGCCTATGATTGGCGAGGACGCACTGGAGCTTTTGGCCCGCATGGCGGACGGAGATGCCCGGCAAGCCCTCAATTTTCTGGAAATCATCCTCCAGGTGGCGCAGCGAGAAAATCGGACTGTCAGTCCGGATATCATCGGCGAAATTTTTCACAAGAACACGTTGTTATATGACAAGAGCGGAGAAGAGCACTACAACCTCCTGTCCGCCTATCATAAGAGTCTACGGGGAAGCGATCCGGATGGAGCGGTTTATTGGATGTGTCGGATGCTCGAGTCCGGGGAAGATCCCCATGTCATCTTGCGTCGCCTGATCGCCTGCGCTTCGGAGGATATCGGAAACGCCGATCCCCGGGCCCTCCAGGTCGCTGTTGCCGCCCGGGAGGCGTATGATTTCCTGGGGGAACCGGAAGGTCGTCTTTCTCTTGCGCAGGCTACCCTGTACGTTGCCAGCGCTCCGAAAAGCAATGCGTCGTACCGGGCCCTCCAGGTCGCGGCCTCGGATGTCCGGATACACGGGGCGCTCCCCGTGCCGGTTCATCTTCGCAACGCACCAACCCGCTTGCTGGCCGAACTCGGGTATGGGCAGGAATACAAGTACGCCCATGATTTTCCGG
Organism: Atribacteraceae bacterium; assembly: GCA_035477455.1. Taxonomy (NCBI): domain Bacteria; kingdom Pseudomonadati; phylum Atribacterota; class Atribacteria; order Atribacterales; family Atribacteraceae; species Atribacteraceae bacterium. The sequence goes on along the minus strand of DATIKP010000172.1, from coordinate 2,936 downwards.
AGGGCTTTATCGAGCAGGACTACCGGCCACCTGAACTGAGCGCTCGTTTGTATTACCGGCCAAGCGGACGGGGTTACGAAAAAATGATTTCCCAGTGGTTGCAGGTGTTGTGGAAAAAAAGGAAATACTGAACACGATCGGTAAGAAGCAAGTGGAAAGTTATCATTTTCCCGCCGTACGCGGGGGGTAGACGACAGGTGAAGGACAATGCCAAACCAGGTATTTCTGGGTATTGATTTGAGCGGCTCGACAACCAAGGTCGGGGCAGTCGGCTCGGAAGGGCATATTCTTTTCAACAGTACGATTCCGACCCGGCCGATGCGGGAACCGGAAGAGGTGGTTGCCGACATCGAGCAAGAAGCCAAGAAGCTCTGCAAAGAAGCACAACGGGCCGGTTATACCCTGGCAGCGATCGGGATCGGCTTACCCGGCCTGTGTGATTGGGAGGCGGGTGTCTGTCATTTACTGCCCAACTTCCATCAAAAGTGGAAATATGTCCCGATCAAGAAATGGCTTGAAGAGCGGTTGGGCCTTCCGGTAGCGGCGATCAATGACGTCCGGGCGATTACTCTGGCGGAAAACCGTTTCGGTGCGGGACGGGAAGTCGCCAATATGGTCATGTTGTCCGTTGGGACCGGGATCGGGGGAGGATTGATCCTGAATGGGGAACTCTTCAGCGGAAGGGAAGGGGGAGCCGGGGAAATCGGACACATTCCAGTGGAACCGTTTGGCATCCGTTGCGGATGCGGAAGCCGGGGATGTCTCGAAGCCTACGCTTCGGGACCGGCTATGGTCGGTCAGGCCCTGCGGGCCCTGGTACAGCAGCACGATACCCTGATCCGGGAACTGGTCAAGGATGACTTGAACAAGGTCACTCCCAAGACAATCGTCGATGCCGCCAAGGCCGGGGACGAAACCGCCACCGACATCATCATGCGGACCGGATTTTATATCGGCCTGGCCTTGTCCGGGATCTGTGCGGTGATCAACCCGGAAATGATCGTTGTCGGTGGAACGGTCACCCAGGTAGGGGATATTCTCTTTGACCGGATCCGGCAAAGTCTCCGGGAACGCCTGCACATCCTACCGGTGAACACTATCCGGTTTGTCCAGGCAGAACTGGGTCGGGAAGCGGCGGTGATCGGGACCGCGACTTGGTCAAAAGAGCAGTTCCTGAAAGGTTTGATCAGCTTGGATCGGGAAGATTGAAAGGAGGCCATGGGTGATCAGGATCAGTTTAAATCCGGTTCCATACCGCTGTTCGGATGGAGACGTCATCTACTGGGAATATGAAATCGAAGAGTACTTTCGCTCGTGCATGATCTCCCTGCAGGAGTTTGCCGGTTTTCTCGAGAGAGTGCTCCGGGAGGCGGTCACCAGTGAGACTTTAGAGGGCCTGCACCTCTCATTCGAGGAAGGACGGATCAAGATTTGGCTGCCCTTCAGTCGGTTTTCCGATGACCTGTTTCATCAGATCGAGCTGCTTCTGAGGGAGAGGCTTCGTACCTCCTTCGAAGAGCTCCTCTGATTCCGGAAAACCCACTGTATTGTCTTTTGGAGTCTACCCGCCCGAGAAAAGAAGAAAGAGCATGATCCCGACCCCGAAAATGATTCGATAGAGGCCGAACGGCCACAGGCTCCGACCCGCCACGATCCTGAGTAAAAACAGGCAGGCGAAGAAACCGGACCCCAGTGAAACCAGAAAGCCAGGCAGGAGTTCCGCCAGGGCCACTGCACCTTCTGCGCGCATTTCCAAGGTGCCTTTGGCCAACGCACCGCCAATAGTCGTCAGAGAAAGGAAAAAGGAAAAAAGCACGGCGTCTTTCCGTTGTAGTCCCAAAGCCAGCGCAGCCAATAGAGTGATACCGGAGCGGGAAACACCAGGTAGCAGGGCCAGCGCCTGGGCCAGTCCGATGAACAATGCGCCACCCGGCCCCAGGGATTCGAGCGGTTTTTCCCCGGATTGGCGCACGAAGAGGAAGACCACGCCCAGCCCAATCAGGACGGTAATGATCACCGGATAATGAGTACGGAGGGACTGTTCCACCGGTTCTTCGAAAAGAAGTCCGAATGCCCCGGCTGGAATGGTGGCCAGAAGGATGGAAACGATCAGGAAAGGTTTTTCCCACAATCGCCTATAGTGAGGTATCAGGTAGAACAGCACGGCCAACCAGGTGCCCCCATGGAGAAACACGTCAAACCACAGGTTCGGTTCTCCGAAACCGAACACCGGCCGTAAAAGGATCAGGTGCGCCGAGGAAGATATGGGAAAAAACTCGGTCAAACCCTGGATCAGTCCCAGTCCAAGCGATTCGATAAGCGTCAAAGGATCTCCTCCGAAAAAAGAACGGTGATCGGTGAACAGCAAATAGTGATGAGCGAACCACTTCCTTGCTTCCTCCCATCCTTAATTTTCGTGTTCCACTGCTGTCGGCCGCACCAACCGGTCGGACTCCTCTTTGTTGCCACTGGATGGGGCGGAGGGTCCGAAAAACCATTGTAGAGGAACTTGGGTGATATGGCAAATGTACCGAGGCATTTTACCGGTTCGCCGGCCCGGTTAGGCATACCTTGTGGGAACCGGTATCAGCGATGATGAGAAAGAAGGGATACGATACATGGTAAAAACCCGGGTATTACCCGCTGACCGGGCCGAACACATCCGGGAGGCCGCCGGAATTTTGCGGGCGGGAGGGCTGGTCGCCTTTCCCACGGAAACCGTCTATGGCCTGGGTGCAGACGCCCGCAACGAACGCTCCGCCGCCGGAATTTTTCTGGCCAAAGACCGTCCCTTCTTCGATCCCCTGATCGTTCACTGTACCGGGACCCGGGAGGTGGAAGGGTTGGTGCGGGAGTTTCCCGCCCGCGCTCAGACGCTGGCCCGCCGGTTTTGGCCGGGTCCCCTGACCCTGGTGTTACCCAAGAAAAAGGTCATT
>DATIKP010000171.1 GCA_035477455.1 Atribacteraceae bacterium | reverse complement strand
TCCCACCGGAACGCAAAAGGATCACCCTTCTCCACCCGGTAATCGTTGTATCGTGAAACCAGATGGTACTTGTATACGGTCCCAGCACCGATCCCGGGAATAAAACCTTCCCAGATACCGGATCCATCTTCCCGCGCCTTGAGGCGGCAAGAATCCGGATTCCACTCATTGAAATCACCGAAGACGGTTACGGAGTCGGCGTTCGGTGCCCAAACGGCGAAATAAACCCCCTCTGCCTCACCCTTGCGTACCACGTGGGAACCCAGTTTATCGAACAGGCGAAAATGGTTTCCTTCTTTGAACAAGTAGACATCGTGGTCGGTCAGAAGACTGACCTCATAGGAAATACTGTGTATGTTGGGCATGGTTTACCTCCCTGTCGCTTGACTCCGCTCAGTCCAGCATAGTAGCCGCACTCGTCCAAGATCTTTTCCAAGAGATATGCATCAACCAAAATGAAAAACCCGCCCCGGTGGTTCCGAAAGACCGATCGCCCGGGGCAACGCTTCATGATCTGAAAGAAGGAAAACACCGCCGATCAAACGCTACCATACTTTGGCCCAGGAATCCAGATACGAGCAGCCTTCCCGAGGCATCAGAAAAAGAAAGCCCCATTTTCCAAGGCCGACACAGTGAATAGCGCAATAATCCTATCCATGACAAGGTCAATATATGATTGGATTATATTATGTTTTTATATATGTATATTCTCTTTTCCTGCCTCTACAACATAAATATTATGTTTATTAAAATAACTTCTTTAGCCTTATGATTTCATACTTTTTTGATTGGGTGTGTTGACATATATAAATATATTATATATCATATTTGCACCCAGAAGAATCAGAAGTGCTGAGAAAGGCGGCTTGATCGCGATGTTCACCACACTTGCGGTTTCGCAAGTTGATGATTTAATTTATGGAGTTTCCCCGAATGCCCTGACCTTGAAGAACGGACTGGTCATCGGTGGCGGAACGGTTTTCCCGGAAATCAATTTTACCTTGCCACCAATGGAAGTTACCACCGAAACGATGCCGGAGGTAAAAACCCAGTACCGAGAAATGACCAAGGGCGTATTGGATCGGGCGAAAGCCTTGCATGTTCCCGGGCTGATTGTGGAGATTGAACTCCTCCCTCCCCTGACTATGCATCCGGAGTGGGGAGTGGAAGTGACCAAGCTTGTTCTTGATCTGATGCATGATTATCAGGAAAAATTCGGATTGAAAAGTTCTTTGCGCATTACCCCCAACGATATTCGGGAAATGGTCCGCCCCCCGCACATGGCCGGAGGGTATTTATACGATGCGATGATGAAATCATTCCGAGGTTGCGCTCAAGCTGGTGCGGAGATGTTGGCCATCGAATCGACCGGAGGAAAAGAAATCCATGACGATGCCTTGCTCAATGCCGACCTCCAGAGCGTTCTGGTCATTCTCGGCATCTTGAGTATCCGGGACATGACCAGGCTCTGGCAGGACATCGTCGCCATCGCCAGGGAAACCGGAACCGTCCCTTCCGGTGATTCTGCCTGCGGTTTTGGAAATACAGCCATGGTCCTCGCGGAGCGGGGTTATATTCCCCGTACCTTCGCAGCGGTGGTGCGGGTGGCCACAGTCATACGCAGCCTCGTCGCCTATGAAGTAGGAGCCGTTGGTCCCAGCAAGGACTGCGCCTATGAGGGTCCTTACTTAAAGGCCATCACCGGATATCCAATTTCCATGGAAGGTCGCTCTGCCGCTGTCGCTCATCTGAGCCCCCTGGGTAATATCACTGCGGCAACAGCCGATTTATGGAGCAATGAATCTGTACAAAACATCAAGCTCCTGGCCGATATCGCACCCGTAGTTTCCATGGAACAACTCGTGTATGACTGTCGTCTCCTCAACGCGGCCACGAGGCAAGGCAAGGATAATGCGCTCACTCTCCGGAATCTTCACGTGGAATCAGACAGTCGTCTCGATCCCCAAGCCTATATACTGCGACCCGATGTGGTTATCGATATCGCCCGGAATATTCTTACCGAAAAAAACCACTTTCTGAGAACGAAACGATCGGCACGGGAAGCACTTCGTGTCTTACGTCAAGGGATAGACCGGAATGTGGTCGCCATCCCCTCCCGCGAAATCCCCTGGCTCGAACGGATGGCCAAAGATATAGAATCACTCTCCGATGATGAGAAGGAAGCCTGGTCCCAAGTGAAGCACCGACTGGATCTGGACAAAATCCTTCTCGCAGATTACAATATAGAGAAATAAGGAATTTGTAGGAGCCAATGACGGGGGAGTGCTGCCTACAATTTTTGGCTCAACTTGGTTAAGCGATACGAGGTATTCCGATGAAACATCTTGAAATTGAGTGGCGCCATGCCGAGGGGAAAAAAGAGGGTTTGTACTGTGCGCAAGGCGGCCAGGAAATTGGGGAGTTCGTCGCTGAATTGTCCCGGGAGCTTGCACCAGAATCGATAAAGCTCACCTTTCAGGAGACCTCATCTCCGGGAAACGATACGGATTACCAACTTTTAGTGAATAAAATTCCCCTGGAAACCCTCTTATGCGGTGAAAAAATCGCCCTCAGGAGTTGCTCCTGCCTTAGCCCGGTAGTGGGGTCCAAGGTCAAATTCCTGCGGATTCTTCATACCCAGGGAAAGACATATTTGGAAGTACCCGAAGTGGTGATCAGGCAAGCCGTGAGAAAAGCCACAGCCCTCCCTTAGCCCTTGGGTGTAAAGGAACCGATTTTCCCTTTCGTCATTTGCTCTTTTACCCAGGTTGCCGTTCCTATCACCCCGGCATCCATCTCTAGTTGCGCACTGGCCAAATCGATGGTGTCGACCGGAATCAGAAACAACCGGTTCCGTAGACCTTCTCGAATACCGTCAAACAAGAGTTCACCTGCCCGAGCGACCCCTCCTCCGATAACGATCATTTTTGGGTTTACAGTCAGACACACATTTCCCAACGCCTGACCAATGTACAATCCAGCCAGCCGGTATATTCCTTTGGCTATAGGATCGCCTGAAAGCGCGGCCTCCTCTACGATTTTCGGCGTAATCTTTGCTATGTTACCATCAACCAGATCCCTGATTTTCGTATCGTTCTGACGAATCACCGTTCCAACGGCTTGAGAGATAATAGCCGGCCCGGAAGCATAAGACTCAAGACACCCCCGGTTACCACAACCACAAAGGATACCTGTTGGCTCAACGGTTATATGACCAAACTCACCAGCCCCCCCATCCTGTCCGATATAGAGGTCACCATCAATCACCACTCCTCCCCCGATCCCGGTTCCAATCGCTATCATGACCATGGTTTTGACATTTTTTCCGGCTCCAAAACGTTTTTCCGCCAAGGTGATCGCCCGAACATCGTTAATGATCCCGACTGGTAGACTGATCTGACGTTCCATCCAAGCTTTGATCGGCACGCCCTTCCACTTGTGGGCAAAATTCGGAAGGAGTTTGCAAATCCCCTTTTCCCAGTCAATCAGTCCGGGAATACCTATACCCAGAGCAACAACCGTACTGACCTGATTTTCAACCAAATCGCGCAAGCGGAGGCACTCCGCAGCAATGTCCCTGACAACTTCATCAGCCGGTCGCGTCGCCCGGGTCGGGATTTTGGAACGCTCCACAATCTGACCTTCTTCGCTGACACAGGCAATCTTGGTATCGGTTCCGCCTAAATCCACTCCCAGATACAACCGGTCTACCATTCGCTTATCTCTCCTCTCAAAAATACTCCTCCCGCCAGCTATCTACCGGAACTGGGTTGGACAACGGTCTATGCCTGGACCAGGTGAAGGGAATACCCAGACCGAAACGTTCTCTGTGTCCGGTCGATGGAAAATTCGCTAGACCGTGGATCGTAGAGTTCCAGAGTTGAGCCCCCGTTTCGTGATCTTGGTCATATCCCCCGCTAAGGGCATCTTGTCTTTACCGGTAAGCGTCGCTATTCCCACGTTTGGCGTCACTGACTGTATGAAGGGAGGATATTTTTCGCTCTCTGTCCTTTCCACCGGACGCTGGTCAGTTTCTATCGATCAAAGGCAATAAGATTCTGATTGCCGGGATCAGGATCCCACGATGGACGAGTTATATTATACAGCAGGCCTTACCCTGGTGACTTTTAAGCTCCGTTTGAAGCCATTTTGCCAAACAGCTCTTCAAGAGACAGATAGGCCATGGTAAACAAGGGATACAAGCGCGCATAGGCTTCCTGGCTTTCGGGGTCAGGGGTGTAACAATCCCTGATTTTCACCAATTCCTCAGCTGAGGAGAGATCGGGGAACATCCCGATACCTACCCCACCGGCAATCGCCGCTCCCAGGGAAGTCGCTTCTTCGATGTAAATCGGTCGGAGCACCTCGATCTCAAACATGCTGGCCAGAATGCGGTTCCAGAAATCACCCCGGGCACCGCCTCCGATAACCCGCATACTTTCAATCGGAATGCCCTGTTCGCGAAAAGCATCCAGGATGATACGCAGATTGAAACTCACTCCTTCCAACACAGAACGAATCAGGTGACCCTTGCGATGACGGGGAGTCAATCCGATGAACGCACCCCGGGCATGTGGATTCCACCAGGGAGCACGCTCTCCCATGAGGTAAGGAAGGAAGAAAAGCCCTTCCGAACCGGGAGAGATTTTCCCCGCTTCAAGATCCATAAGTTCATAGGAACTCACTCCGAGTTCGCTGGACATGGATTTCTCCCGCTCACACAGGGTATCCCGACACCACTGGAACGACCCACCGGCGGCTTGCATGGTTCCGGTGGGCATAAACAAACCCCGCTCCAAGTGGTGGAACGTGAAAGTCCTTTTTCTGGGATCATAAACGGGGCGGGTAGACGCCAGGGCGATCCACGATGAAGAACCCAAGTAGTTATAAGCCTGGCCTTCCCGTACCACCCCGGCACCAGTCGCCGCGCACGGCCCGTCTCCTCCTCCGATCACGACTGGAGTTCCGGCACGCAAGCCACACGCCTCCGCCGCTTCAGTGGTGATATCTCCCACCACATCCACCGACGAGAAAAGAGGCGGAAGTTTTTCGCCGTCGATTCCTACTCGTTCCAGGATTTCTCCGGACCATTCTTCGTCGACCAGATCAAAGAGATTCGTTCCTGAAGCATCGGAATAATCCGTAACCAATCGACCGGTCAATTTATAGACAACAAAGTCCTTGGCCATAAGAAAAGCGCGAGCATTCCGGTAGGCATCCGGAAGATGCTTTTTGATCCATAGAATCTTGGCCAAGGAATAATTAGCGCTCAGCCGGTGTCCAGTGATGGCATAGATTTCCTCCGGGCTGATCCGTTCACTGATATCCCGCACTTCCGCGACGCCCCGGCGGTCGGCCCAGATCAAAGTTCGGGACAGGGGATTACCCCGGTCGTCCACCGGGAGAGCAGCCATCATTTGACCGGAAAAACTGACGACAGCCACATCTTCCCTGGAATATCCGCTGTTCTTGAGCAGACGCCGGGTGGTATTCACCACCGCTTCCCAGTAATCATTCGGATCCTGCTCAACCGAGAGGGCATCGGGAAAATAGGTTTCATATCCAAAAAAATCACTCTCGATCATATACCCCGTTTCATCGAACAAGGTCGCCTTATTCCCGGTCGTTCCCAGATCATGAGCCAGAATCAGTTTGGCCATAGAGCTCTCCTTCTCTTTTTCGATTGACAATGATCCGGACAGTCGCGATCCGCCGCCGGTTCATCCGCTCCACCTGAATCGTATACTCATTGATTTCCATCGATTCACCCTCCTCGGGGATTTTTCCCAGCAACTCCATAACTAAACCACCCAGCGACTCAAATTGTTCACTTTCCGGTATTCGTAAATTCAATAATTCATTGAGGTCTTCAATCGGAGTCGAAGCGTCCACGAGAAACTGGTTTTCTCCAATTCTCCGGTAGGGAGGCATTTCCCGGTCGTGTTCGTCGAAGATTTCTCCGACCAGTTCCTCAAGCAGGTCTTCGGTGGTGACCAGCCCGGCTGTACCGCCATACTCGTCCAGCACGATTGCCATATGGACCCTGCGTTGCTGCAGTTCTCGGAGGAGATTCAGGACTTTTTTGGTGGCTGGGACAAAATGGATCGGCCGCACAACTTCCCTGGCCCGCCGGCTCTCGATTTTTTTTTCATCTTCCAAGTACCAGAGAAGGTCTTTGATATGAACAAATCCAATTATATTGTCAAGATCTTCGAAAAAAACCGGAATGCGAGAATAGTGGCTTTTTATGGATAATTCCAGCACTTCTTTGAGGGAGGTGTTTTCTTCGATGCAGACCATATCTGTCCGGGGGGTCATGACCTCATAGGCGAGAGTGTTTCCGAAATCGACTACCTGGCTGATCAACCGACGTTCATCAAGGGGGAGCATCCGTTGCTCAGAGATCAGGATTTTGATTTCTTCACTGGTAACCGAAGCGACTTCTATCTTGGATAACCCAATCAGACGGGACAAAAAGTCGGTTGACGCCGAGAGAGCCGTGACCATGGGTTTAAAAAAGCGGGACAAGAATTCAATGGTTTTTACGACTCTCAGGGAAACCTGTTCCGGATTGCTCAGGGCGATCCGCTTGGGGAGGAGTTCCCCCAACACCAGGCTCAAATAGGAAATAACCAACGTAACCAGGACAATCATAATCTCGGTACCAAAACGACTGATGACCGGATACGCTGTCGCCTGCAGGCGGTCTCCGAGTCTCTGGGCCAGAAAAACTGCGCCGGCTGCACTGGCAAAGAATCCGGCCATGGTTACCCCGATCTGAATAGTCGCCAAAAGTTTACCCGGGTTCGACAACAGTCGGTTCAGGCTTTCCACCTGTTCGGGATTTTTTTCCCGTAATGTCTTTAACTTGCTCCGGCGAGCCGATATCAACCCGATTTCAGAAGCAGCAAAAAAGGCATTGATCAAAATCAGAAACAAGATAAGCAGAATCGTTCCCAAGAATTCCATGAAGAGAGAAAACCTCCCGTATCAACCCTCATCCATCATTCATTCCACCTCATTTTCACGTTCCAAAGGAAGGAAAATGTCCGGAATGGATGTCTCCAGGGGAAAAGCCACGCGAAAGGCACCGGCAAAAGGATAATCATTCATCAGGACGAAGAAGTGCCGGATACCCACCCATCCATAACGATCCACGAGTTCGGTGAGCACCCGCTGCGTTTCCCGGTAATAAAACACCGTTTCCCGATCGACCCGGCAGTAATCGAACGAAAAATCGGAAAAGTCCGTCCCTTGTGACACGACCTGAGCAAGACCCTCTTCAAACCAAAAGGGGAGGGAAACACTTCGATAACTGATCAATGCGTGCAGCAGTTCGTGGGTAATCACTTCCTGGAGTGTTCGATACCGGGCAAACAGCAACGGGTCCCGGAAATGGATCACCCCATTGCGATAGGCGGCAACCGACCAGGCCGGCAACCCCTCGCGTAAGTATTCGTACGGGTTTTGGTAAACCAGGACCCGTACGGGAAAATCTGTATCCAGACCCGTCAGGTATGCAATTTTCTGAGCAGATACCTGAAAGAGTTCAAGGATCTGTCCTTTGGGAATCCCCGAAATATTTCCCTGTACCTGGATCTGAATCTCGAGCCCTTCCGCCGACCACCGACCGGCCAGGACTATCAGGATAAAAACGATCAGCGCCGTCAAGCGCCTGCTACAGGGAATATCACCTTCCGATCTCAACGTTTGCTACCTCCGAGTACCCGTAAACTTCCGGATGATACATCAAATAGGCCTTGCCTGGAAGAACGGAAAAAACGCCGGTATCCCGCGCTCTCAACAGGTATCTTATCACATTTTCCCCTTTTTTGAGGGTATGGACAAAAATGACCGGTTGATGATTGTGGAGGGTAACAATTTGATAATATGCATAGTCCTCCCCATCCAGATCGTCGGACAGCGGAAAGTGAAACCAGGTACGCACCAGTTCAAATCCAGCGGGCATTCCCTCTTCGATCACCAGATTTTCCAAGGGGTAGGGAGAATCGATCACCAATTCACAGAGAATTTCATCACCCGGAAGCAACGTTTCAATCGGTTCCCGGACAAAGATCAGGTTTCCGTCTTCCCGGCGGGCCGTCCTGAGTTTCCAATATCTTCGTTGGACACTCAGGAGCCCTTCGTCAGGTGGTTCTTCCATAAAGCCAATCACATCGAGGGTGGCCATGAACAAAGTATGTCCACTGACTTCGATCCGATTAACACCAGGCGTCAGAAGATCGGAAGGAACGGAGATCACCGGGGAAAGTTCTGGCCCGAATACACCTGTCCCTGCAGGGATTGACTGTCCGTTGACTGTCACCTGAAAAGTCGGGGCGTCAGAAGTGCTTTCTTCCTCCCCGAACAGGCGGCTCACCAAGAGAAAGTAGGCCTGGTCGATCGTATCAAGATACCGATCACCTTCCAAGGCCCGCCAGAGCCACAGATAGGCTCTGTTCGCATCCAACGGTGCTCCGCTTTCAAACAGGGCCTTAGCGGCCAGGGTGGTGCTGAGAATCCGGTCATCGATCCAAGGTTTTTCCGGGTCGTGTTCGCCAAAGAACATCGTATCCCCATACACGTTCCGGCGGTTGAGTAATGTTTCGGTCAGGAAGGCTCTCTCCGGTTCCGGCGAGAGTAACAGGAACAAAGCCAGGGCTTTATCGTCCAATTCGCTCACTACCCACACCGGCACCCTCCCAAATTCCGTCTCTTCTTTGAAGAGACGGGCCAGAGCATAATCGGCAAGCAAATGCTCGAAAGGATCAGCTTCACCGACGGCCCAACCAAGATAATGTCTGGCTCTCTCGAGCGTACTGTGACCCACCGGATAGCCATGTTCCCGGGCCAGGGAAAAAGCCAAAAGGACATGGGCGGTATGGAATACCATGCTGTCTCCATTGCTCCACCACCCCCAACCACCGTCATGGTTTTGCAGCGAGTAGAGTTCGTGAATCCCTTCTCTGATCACTGAAGGTATTTGCTCCGTCCAGTTGTTGGTGGAAACGGACGGCAGCGAGAGAAGCGCGATGATCTGGCTGGCAATCTGCTCACTGCCCCGGTAGGGATATCGGTATATGGATTTTCCCTCTCGGAGTAATCGCTCATTCCGGTTGGCAAAGAGGATCAGGTTTACCTCGGGTGCCTTGGTATACGCCTCGGGTTCGTACAGGAAATCAAACCCGGCCGATTCGTCCCGGAACAACACAGAACGTTCGCTGTGAACGCGGATAGCTGTTTCCAGGACCGGGAGTGGCAACTCTATCCCGTCCGTTGCTGTTTCTCCGCGGGCATATAAACGGAACCAGGCATCGCCGGGCTCCCGAGCTTCCAGGTGCAAGGGAAACACCAACTTTTCTTCCCGGCCGACCATGGTTTCCCGCATATCGAGATTACCGGTCAATCCCGGGGAAGTCAGCAGATCGAGCTGGACGCTCTGAGGATCCAGTGCGTTCCAGAGAGTCACCTCAGCACTCAAGCGGTCCCCACGGAATAGAAATGGGGGAAGAGACGCCCGCAGAGCGAAAGGGGAGGCAGTTCGAAAATGCACTACCGTTTCCCCGAAGTGTTCTTCATGAACCGCCCGGACTTCTACCCGCCAACGGGTCAGGCTGTGGGCATTGCGGAAAGGAATCGTGATCTCACCGTTTTCATCGGTCACCAAGGCGCCTTCCCATAACAAAGTGTCAGGGAAATACTGCCGTAG
>DATIKP010000170.1 GCA_035477455.1 Atribacteraceae bacterium | reverse complement strand
AAAACAACGTAATGCTCGGAGTTCACCCTGTTCCGTGTATGAATTTCATGCCGGTTCCTGGAAGAGGAAAACGGAGGAAGGTAACCGCCCGCTTTCCTATTATGAGCTTGCTGAACAGCTGCCCTTCTATATTCGGGATATGGGTTTCACCCATGTGGAATTTCTCCCGGTGATGGAACACCCATTTTACGGGTCGTGGGGTTATCAATCAACCGGATATTTCGCTCCAACCAGCCGTTTTGGAGAACCGCAGGGATTGATGTGCCTGGTTGACGCTCTTCATCGGGAGGGAATCGGGGTCATCTTCGATTGGGTACCCTCCCATTTTCCTACTGATGAATTCGGGTTGGTATATTTTGATGGAACCTGTCTTTATGAGCATGCCGATCCCCGCCAGGGATTTCACCCGGATTGGAAAAGCGCCGTGTTCAACTATGGGCGTAACGAGGTTCGCTCCTTCTTAATCTCGAGTGCCCTGTTCTGGCTCGAACATTACCATGCCGATGGTCTGAGAGTAGATGCAGTGGCTTCAATGCTGTACCTCGACTACTCGCGGCAGGACGGCGAGTGGGTCCCTAATGAATACGGAGGCCGGGAAAACATTAAGGCTATTACTTTTCTCAGGCGATTCAATGAAATGGTGTATGAGAGATTTCCTGACACACAGACAATCGCCGAAGAATCGACCGACTGGCCCATGGTATCCCGGCCGGCCTACCAGGGAGGGTTGGGGTTCGGCATGAAATGGAACATGGGCTGGATGCACGATACTCTTGACTATTTCAGCCGAGACCCGGTTCATCGCAAATACCATCACAATCAACTGAGCTTCAGTATCTGGTACGCTTTTTCAGAAAACTTTATACTGCCTCTGTCCCATGATGAAGTGGTTCACGGAAAAGGGTCGCTTCTGGGAAAAATGCCCGGTGACGACTGGCAGAAATTCGCCAACCTCAGGCTCTTATACGGTTACATGTACGGACATCCCGGAAAAAAACTCCTGTTTATGGGTAGCGAAATAGGTCAATGGCGGGAGTGGAACCACGACGATAGTTTGGACTGGTACCTGTTGCAGTATCCGTTTCACCAGGGCATCGTCCGGTGGGTCAGGGATCTTAACCGCCTCTACCGGGAGGTTCCCGCTCTCAGCGAGCGGGATTTCGAGCACAAAGGATTTCAATGGGTAGATTTTCATGACTGGGAACAGAGTGTCATCGCTTTTCTCCGCAAAGGGGAAGAAGAGCATGACCTCGTCCTGGTGGTTTGTAACTTTACCCCGGTTCCTCGGCATCATTACCGGTTGATCGTTCCGCGGGCCGGATTCTGGCGGGAACTTCTCAACAGTGATGCTCAGGAATATGGCGGAAGCGGCCAAGGCAACTTCGGTGGCGTGGAAACGAAACCTCTCTCCACCGGCAAAGGCGGAGCTTTACTGAGCATCACCCTGCCTCCGCTGGGAGTCGTGTTTTTCCAGTGGGAAATAAGTATGGTCATCCCATGAATTTTTCTCTGATCTAACCGACACCGGAGAGAGATCCAACTCTCCTCTCCGGTGTCGAGGATTTCAGGTATTCTTTGGAATTAACCACTGATTGCAAACCAGTTCAGGACCCTTGTAGTTTGCAGATGTGTTTCCCTGTTTTTTGCAACAGCCAGATTACCTATGAGATTCTCGCCATTTCTTCCAACCTCACTCGAATAACCCGGGATTGTTGCATGGGTAGGAAAGCGACCTCCACCAGTAAATCTTTCCCGGTAAATCTATGCAGATCCGGGACAGGGACATTGACCGCAAAGAGGTTTTTCCTGACCACGATTTCCCGTTTCTACTCCGTTCGTTGTAGGATTTTCCAGCGCAATCATCTATCTGTCTTTCCCGGAGGATAACCCCGATGATTGACAGATCATCGTACTCGTGTCTGACGGGTTCCTCCCGTTGGCTTCTTGGGTTTCCTACGACGATGCTTGGTGGACAACAGGAAGAAGCGTGATTTGCCTGCCTGATCATTAGAAATAGTCCGGGATTGAGCATAAAGCCTCCCGAGAAAGGACGGCCGAAGCGCTTTGAGCCTCAAGAGACATTTTAAAAGAGTCTTGACAATGTAAAATTTTCTGGGTTGACAAACCAATATAATAACGTTATCATAATCTAAAAACGGAAATGGAAAAATGGAGAAAAGAGTCGTCACCATCAGAGATGTAGCGAGAGAAGCAGGGGTTTCAGTTCCGACAGCCAGCCGGGCGCTGGCCGAGTACGGATACGTTAAAAGAGAAACCAGGAAAAAAGTTCTGGAAACGGCGAGAATTCTGGGTTATCAATATAATTTGGTCGCTAAAAGTTTGCGGACGAATAAGACTCAGACCATTGGATATTTCCTGCCGGATATCACCAATCCATTTTATGCGGGGATTGCCCGAGGTATTCAGGATTTTGCTTTTGCCCGGGGGTACAACGTCATCATCTGTAATAATGATAACGATATCTTAAAAACCCAGCAGTTATTCAAGATGTTCATACGCAACCGGGTGGAGGGGATTATCTATTCTGTTCCATTTAACGAAGCATTGCAGGAGATGGTGGAAATCGTCAGGAACAACGGGATACCCATCGTAAATTGTTATGGGTCGACCCGAGCAAACGCTTCAGATGTGGTGACCGGCAATGTTTCAGAAGGATGTTACCGGGCCACCAAGTATCTTCTGGAGTTGGGACATCGAAACATCGCCTTTTTAAAGGTACGGGGTAGCGGAATTAATGCCAGACGTCTGGAAGGATGCGTGAAAGCTTTTGAAGAATTCAGACTGGAGCTCAATCCCGACCTGATTATAGAAGCGGAGGACTTTACTCAACAAAGTGGATATCTCAATTCAAAGATTATGTTCCTTCAATCAAGAAGACCTTCGGCTCTTTTTGCCTTCAACGAACGACTGGCCATGGGGGTCCTCAAGGCGGCGAAAGAAATGGGCATATCCATTCCCCGGGAATTGTCCCTGATCGGAGTTGACGACATCATGGCTGAACTCCTGGAGCCCTCTTTGACCAGTCTGGCGATTCCCACTTATGAGGCCGGGAAAACGGCCGCTTCACTCCTGTTCAATCGGATTGAAAAAAAGAAAAACGACCAGCCGACCCGCCATATGTTCGTGGATGAGTTGCTGAGGATTCGAGCCTCCACAGGCCAGGCCGCGTTGGATTTAATTCAATAAGGAGGAAAAGATGGGCCGAAAAAAAGCACTGATTCTCTTACTGGTCATACCCTTCTCGTTGTTTGTGATCAGCCACCTGCTGCCGTTTTTCTATGGGATCTATCTCTCTTTTTTCGATTGGCGAGGGAATTACGTGGGATTCAGAAATTACCTGGCCGTTTTCAACGACCGGGCGTTTTGGGATTCTATTCGCTTTACTTTTATTTACAGCGGGACCGTGACTTTGGGTATGACCGTTGTGGGATTGTTCATCGGGGTGTTCATCAATTCACTCGGTTTCGGTCAGGGGTTCGCTAAATCAGTACTGCTGCTTCCCTGGGCCATTTCCTTGACTGCCTGGGGCCTCCTGTCCCAAATCGCCTTGAGCCAGCAGTTTGGAGTGGTGAACGACCTTCTCCTGCGTTTTGGGTTTATCGAGAGCCGGATTGCCTGGTTGGGCGATCCGAGTATGGCCCGCCTGTCGGTCTTCATAGCCCGGATTTTCCGGGACGTCTGGTTCGCCGGACTGTTATTTCTAGCCGCCTGCCAGCTGATTCCGGTCGAACTGTACGAGGAAAGCCGGGTATCGGGAGCCGGAGTACTACAGAACTTTGTTTACGTGACCCTCCCCTCGCTTAGAACGACTATTATTTTTGTGGGGACCATACTCTTCATTTTTTCTCTTCAGGAGTTCGACCTCATTTTTTCTCTCACTGGCGGTGGTCCAGGCATGGCGACCGAAGTGGCCTCTTTGAACATTTACCGTCACGGCATCCTCTATGGAGACTTTGAATACGGGATTGCCATTTCCACCGTTTGGAGTCTGTTCATTTCCCTTTTTGTGGTTACCATTTTCGCTCCGTTACAGAGGAGGATGTTGGAACAATGAAAAAAAAGAAAAAAATTCGTCTCCACATAGTCCTCCAGGCGGTAGGCTTGGTATTCATCTCTATTTTAACCATTTTTCCGATTTATTGGACCTTGAACGTCTCCTTGTTACCGGAAGGAGAAATTATGAGAACTAGGCCTCACTACTTTCCCCCTCCGGCTGTGGCGACAATCGCTTCGTACATTGATATCTTTACCCAGTATGACGTTCTGAGAAATCTGGCTAATTCCATCATTATCGTTGTTCCGGCCTCTCTCATTACCCTGATGCTCAGTTTTTCCATAGCCTATGTGGTGGCCAAGTATAGCTTCCGATGGAAGAAAGTTTTTCTTTACGGAATTATCTGGCTTATGGCTCTCCCCTGGATTGTCTATGTTCTGCCGATTTTTCAGGTCGCCAACAGCTTACGCTTGCTCGATACTCATATCCTCTTGATCATGCTCTATGGCTTCAGCGGTATTCCTCTGTTTACCTGGTTCGCTCTTCCCTATTTATATGATTTTCCCAACGAGATGATCGACGCCGGACGCTTGGACGGTTGCAGCGAAGTGATGTTGCTTCTGCGCATCGTCATTCCCCCCCTGAAAAACGCCTTACTCGCTCTTTTTATCCTCCGGTTCGTCTGGGCCTACAATGATCTTTTATATGCCCTGTCCTTTGCCTATCACCATGCGAAAATGATCATGCCCACCTTGCTGGAGTTCCCCGGATTTACGGCCATGCCCTTTGCCAAAATGGCAGCCGGCGGAATTATCGCGGTACTGCCCATTTTGTTGATTGTCATCTTTTTTCAAAATTACGTGGTCAGCGGGTTGACCGGGAGAACCTTCAAATAGGGAGGGGGTGGTGTAAAATCTTATACGGGCTGTTGGGAGAGTAAAATACGAGACTGATCATAAGGAGGTTTTTCATCATGTTCAGAAAGTTAATGGTGGGGTTCATCGTGGCGGCGGTTGTCGTAATTGGAGTGGTAGCGGTAGCCGGGGCTGAATCAAGGGTGGTTTTTTATACTCCGGCCTGGGGTATTGAGGCAGCGGAACGGATCATCGCTTTGTTCGAAGAGGAATACCCGGATGTGACGGTAGAACTCATCAGAGGTCCATCGGATTGGGCCGGACACGTCGGGCGAATGACCCTATGGATTCGAACCCAGTATGCGGGAGTGGACGTACTCTACAATGATGATGTATTCACTTTGGATGGGGCCTATTTCGGTGTCTGGGAAGACCTCACACCACATTTATCAGAAGAGGAAATCAACGATCTAATCGGGTTACAGTTGGAGTACAGGGAATTACACGGGGGGATTTTCCGGATTCCCTGGTGGAACGGGATGAGCTATATGTACTACCGGAAAGATCTGTTTGCGGAAGCCGGGCTCCAGCCGCCGACCACCTGGGATGAGTTCCTGGCGACCGCCCAGGCTCTTACGAAAGATACGGATGGCGATGGAGAGGTCGACCAGTGGGGCTACCTGACCCAGGGTACCCCGGGAGAGATGTACAATAATTTTGTCGAATTTCTCTATCAGGCCGGAGGAGATGAGTGGGTGTTGGCTCCCGGCGGAGTTCCCGATCCCCGGGCGGTCGAAGCCTTGACCTTTATGACCGAGCTCTACGCCACCACCACGCCTCCCGGTCTGGTCACCATTGATTATGATATGGGTCGGGTCATGGTGAGCGAGGGTAAAGTGGCCATGTTTCGCGATTGGGCGGACATGGGAAGAATTACCGCCGCGGAAGGACTGAGAGATCTGGTGGGAGTCATGAATTTTCCGGCCGGACCGGCGGGACCCTATGCCATCGCTCATTGCTGGGGTGTGGTTGTGAACAAACACGGGGAAAACTTCCAGAGGACCCCCGAGGCAGTGATTAATTTTGTCCGGTTTATGATGCGGCCGGAGATCCACGCGATCCCGGCAGCCCTGGAAGGGCCGGCTCTCTATTCGGTGCTGGGAGACGAGGCGTTCATGGCTCAATTGGCCGAAGCCAACGCTGTGATCCCTTACTTTGAAGAATTCATAGAGTACCGAAAGGTTCGTAAATTCCCGGCCGGAGATTCGACTCCCTATCATGAGGGAATCGGAAGAATCGTGACCCAGGCGGCGATCACTCGCGAGTTGAGTGTCGAAGAGGCTTTGATCGATCTCCAGGAATGGATCGATCCCCTCATTGCCGAATAACTTCAGTAGTTCCGCTATCTGTTCCTGATTGGCTTCCTTGCCGGGAGGCGCCTCCCGGCAAGGAAGCCAAAACCGTCAATAGAGGTGAATGATGAACTCCAGAGAAAGAATCATCTGCACAATTCAACGGGAAAAACCCGACCGGATCCCCAGCGATATCTGGGCTACCCCGGAAGTCCTTGCGGAACTCAAAAAATACCTGAAGGCGGATAGCGAACAAGCCATCTGGTCGCAGCTGGGTATCGATAAAATCGTTAATCTCACTCCCACTCCCCTGGGGTTACCGGTTACCTGGTGTTACGCCGGCCCGCCTCTTCCTCCCGATACTGATATTTGGGGAGTGCGATACCTCGCCAAAAGCTATGCCGAGGGGCGGGGGGTGTACTGGGAGATGAGTTTCCATCCACTGGCAACTCTGGATACGGTTGAAGCGGTCGAAAAGCACTACCGTTTCCCGCGAGTCGAAGATTTCGACTTTTCCGGACTTGGCGAAAAGTGCCGGGAATATACCGAATATGCCATCGAATGCGGATATATATCCCCATTTTACATATACAACAACATTCGGGGGCTGGAGCAGTCCTTGATGGATTTGGCCTTCCAGCCGGAATACGCCCACTTTGTCATCGCTCGGATATGTGATTTTTTGTACCGTTTTCACGAGAGACTTTTTGAAATGGTTGGAAAGGACATCGACATTGCTCAGGTGACCGATGATTTTGGTATGCAATCGGGACTTCTGATCAGTCCGGACATGTTTCGGGAGTATTTCCGACCTCACTACCAGAAATTTATCCAGCTCCTGAAAGACTGCGATATCCTGGTCTTTCACCACGATGATGGGGCGATGGCCCCTTTGCTTCCTGACTTGGTCGATTTAGGTATCGATGTTCTCAACCCGGTTCAATGGAGACTGCCGGGGATGGATCCGGCCACCCTCAAAAAGCGCTTTGGCGATCAACTTACTTTTCACGGCGGGATAGACAACCAGCAAATCCTCTCCTTCGGGAGCCGCTATGATGTGGAACGTGAGGTCCGGTTTCTCCTGGAAGCACTGGCACCGGATGGGACTGGCTATATCGTAGCCCCCTGTCACAACATTCAACCGATCACTTCTATGGAGAACATCGTCGCCCTTTATCAGGCGGTTCACCATTACGGAGTTCTGTAATGGCCTAAACTCCTCCACCGATCACCGATCACCGTTGGGATGAAAAAGTAAGCGAGGATAGGAGGAAAGGATTTTACTCATCACTGTTCACTGCATTTTCAGGGGAGGAATCTTTTTGACCATTCAGGAACGGATCATGAACGTCTTGGATCGAGAGAATGCCGAAATGGTCCCGCTGGGGGCCTATTCCTTTTTGCTTCCCCGGGGGAGAGAAGAGCGCTGGTTCAGAAACCGGGGGTGTGGGCTATTTCACTTTGAGAAAGCATATACCACGTACCTTGAGGGGATCAAGGTGTGTACCTGGGAAGTAAAGGAAGCGGGAGGCGTGTCTCTTATCCGACGTTATATCACCCCGGTGGGGGAACTAAGCGAAGTCATCCGGAGCGACCCTGGTTATCATAGTCAGTGGATTCGGGAACACCTCATCAAAGAGGCAAAGGATTACGAGGTTGCCCGTTTTCTGGTAGAACATACCTATTATGAACCAAACTATGGTGTTTTCCAGGAAATCCGCGACAATCTGGGTGAAGACGGGGTATTGATCGCCAACATGGACCGTACGCCCTTTCAAAAGGTTTTGATCGAACTGGCAGGGCCTGAGCGGCTTTGTCTGGATCTGGTTGACCATCCGGGAGTCGTTGAGGATTTGTTGGAGGCTTTGGCGATCAAGCAAGACGAGATGCACCGGATTTCGATCGGGTCTCCGGCCGTAATCATCCATACCTGGGACAATGTGACCGAAGAGATAACCTCGCCACGTTTGTTTGAGCGATATTGTCTACCTCAGTACCAGCGCCTGAGCACCCTCATCCACCAACAGAAAAAACTCTTCATGGTCCATTTGGATGGAAAACTGGCCCACCTGGAAAGGCTGATCGACCAGTCCGGAATCGATATTATCGAGTCTCTTTCTTTACCCGATGTGGGGGGCAACATTTCACCTGATCAGTTGTGCGATATATGGCCAGACAAGGCGATAATGGCCAATGTTCCAGCTTTTTTGTGTTTTCAAAGCCCGGCCTTTATCGACCGCTATATCCGGGAATTGGTGTCCATGATTCCCCGGCAGCGGTTTATGTTCTGTATCAGCGAGGATCTCCCCCCAGCTTTTTGGAGGAAGGCCATTTCTGCTATCATGAAAAGCCTAAAACAGCAAGGTTAAAATCCATTGGAGTTTGGCGCTATCAGGAAAGGAAGAAAAAAATGGCTAAAATTGTGTTCATTGGGGCTGGAAGTTTGGAGTTTTCCCGAAAGCTTATGCTGGATATCCTTTCTTTCCCGGCCTTGCGTGATGCCCAGTTCGAGTTGGTCGACGTCGATCCGAAGCGTTTGGATTATGCCCGCAGGGTAGCGGAAAGAATTGTGCAGGAGGCAAACCTGCCGGCTACCGTCCATGCCACCCTGGATCGCCGAGAGGCTCTGGCGGGAGCGGATTATGTCTTGATCATGATTCTCAGTGGGGGGATCGAAGTGATACGTCAAGATATCGAAATCCCTATGAAATACGGGGTTGATCAGTGTATCGGGGATACATTGGGACCGGGAGGGGTATTCCGGGCGCTCAGGACCATCCCCGTGATTCTGGATATCGCCCGGGATATGGAAGAGTTGTGCCCAGAAGCTACTATTCTCAATTACACTAATCCCATGCCTATGATCTGTTGGGCCCTGGAGGAAGCCACCGCTATAAAGTACGTGGGATTGTGCCACAGTGTCCAGGGGACCGCCCGGCAATTGGCCGAGGCCCTGGAGGTTCCTTATAGGGAAGTTTCCTACTGGGTGGCAGGCATCAACCATCAGGCTTGGTTTTTGGAGTTTCAATGGCAGGGTAATGACGCTTATCCCCTGTTGCGGGAAAGAATAAACTATCCGGAGTTTTATGGAAAAGAGACTACCCGGGTTGAAATGTTTAAACACCTGGGTTATTTCGTAACTGAATCGAGCGGGCACAACTCCGAGTACAATCCCTGGTTTCGCAAGAGAAAGGACCTCCTCGCGAAATACACCCCAGGGGGAGCTTGGAACGGAGAAAGCGGGTTCGTGCTCAAGTTGTATGGCGCCGACCGGGCCGATTACGAACAGAAGCTGGAACGAATCGCCTCCGGGCAGGAACCGCTTGACTTCACGCGCAGCGATGAATACGGTTCTTATATCATCAATGCCCTGGAAGGAGAAGAAATTACCCGGATCAATGGAAACGTGAAAAATCAGCACTTGATCACCAATCTGCCCTATGGATGCTGTGTGGAAGTCCCTTGCCTGGTCGACCGGCAGGGAATCCACCCTTGTTACGTGGGAGATCTTCCTCCCCAGCTGGCCGCCCTCAACCGTACCAAC
This sequence comes from Atribacteraceae bacterium, assembly GCA_035477455.1. Taxonomy (NCBI): domain Bacteria; kingdom Pseudomonadati; phylum Atribacterota; class Atribacteria; order Atribacterales; family Atribacteraceae; species Atribacteraceae bacterium. The sequence goes on along the minus strand of DATIKP010000170.1, from coordinate 2,455 downwards.
GTGAATGTAGAAGAGTTAGCCGTTCAGGCCGTGCTACGCCGGGATCGGGATATGGCTTACTATGCGGTGGCTCTGGATCCGCTGACCTCTGCCGTACTCTCTTTGGAGGAAATCCGGCAGATGGTGGATGAGATGTTTGAAGCGGAACGGGATTGGCTGAGCATATATGGATAATTTCATTATGGGAGGTGCAAGAGCATGACATTGACTATTCCCCGGGACTTCCTTCTGGGAGTGGCCACTGCTGCCTACCAGATCGAGGGAGCCTGGGATCAGGATGGCAAGGGTGAGAGTATCTGGGATCGGTTTACCCATACCCCGACCCGGATCGCCGACGGAACAACGGGAGATGTGGCCTGTGATCACTACCACCGGTGGGAATCTGATGTAGCGTTGATGAAAGAACTGGGGATTGATGCTTACCGTTTTTCGATTGCCTGGTCCCGTATTTTACCGGAGGGGAAAGGGTCGGTTAACCAAAAGGGAATTGACTTCTACAGTAAACTGATTGACCGACTTCTCGAAAATGACATCCGCCCGGTGGGCACCCTCTACCACTGGGACCTTCCCCAGGCCTTGCAGGAAAGGGGAGGGTGGGAAAGTCTGCAAACCGTCGAAGCTTTCGAGGAATACGCCCGGGTTCTTTTCAAGGCCTGTAGCGATCGGGTGGCGATGTGGATCACCCACAACGAACCCTGGGTCTCGTCCTTTATGGGTCACTATCTGGGTGTTCACGCACCGGGGATCAGAGACTTTGGAATTGCCTTAAGGGTTTCCCGGAACATGCTGCTTTCCCATGGAAGGGCCGTCCGGGCTTTTCGGGAAGGCTCGTTCAAAGGGAAGATCGGACTCACCCAGGTCGTTCATCCTGTGTCGGCCTGGTCGGACCGGGAAGAAGATGAGGCGGCCCGCCGGCGGATCGACGGATATGTAAATCGTTGGTTCCTGGATCCGCTTTATAAGGGTTACTTTCCTGACGATAGCCGAGATTTGTTCGAGAAAAAAGGGTATTCGGTCCCCCAATTCGATGACCGGGAGGCGGAACTGGTTTCTCAACCCATGGATTTTTTGGGGATTAATTACTACTTTCGCCATATCGTAAGTCAGGGCCGGGAAGAACCGGTATTGGAAGTTGACTTCCATCATCCGGAAGACAGTGAATACACGGATATGGACTGGGAAATTTATCCGTCTGGAATCGCCCAAGTGATCAAGGAGGTGGGGGACGAATACCGGCCGCCGGAAATATATATCACCGAGAATGGAATCGCCCTGCCGGACAGGGTCGATGAGAAAGAGAAAATCGGTGACGGTAAAAGGGCGGAATACCTGGAAAGCCATCTTTCTCACCTTCTTTCGGCAAGGGAAAAGGGATATCCGGTCAAGGGTTATTTTTATTGGTCGTTCATGGACAACTTCGAATGGGCCTATGGCCTTTCCAAGCGCTTCGGCCTGGTATATACCGATTATTGCTCACTCAGGCGGATACCCAAGAAGAGCTTTTTCGGATACCGGGACTTGATAGGTTCCCGCTGGTTGTCATAGCTTTAACTTCCCTACTTCGCAATGACAGAACCGGGAACAAGGTAACGAGTTCCGCTGGCGAACTCTTGAACGAAACGGTTTCATCCAAACGGCTGTTGATCTATAAGATTGTCGGGTTAAAATGGAGAGCCGGTTTTTTTATGCCGGAAAAAATTATTTGCACGGTTCCTGCCCCTTTGGGTTCCTGGGGATGGATGGCGGGAGCGACTCATCAAAAAACCGGCTACTACTGCGGTAACCGGTATGGACAGCACCAATCCGATACTTCCGGTCAACCCCCGGACGAACTCGGTGGCCACCAAGTCGAGGTTTAAAATCTTGGTCCAGGTGGTTCCTCCCCCCTGACTCATCAGGAGGAGGAGGAGTGGAGTTGCGCCACCGACATAGGCGAGGAGTAGGGTATTAGCCATCGTTCCCATGATGTCACGGCCTACGTTCATTGCCGAACGGATCAGACGCAAAGGATCGATCGAAGGGTCGGTTTTCTTGACTTCCGAAGCGGCGGAGGCGACTGACATCCCGACATCGGTGATTGCCCCCAATGAACCGATGATGATACCTGCGAATAGGAGGCCGCGGATGTTGATCGGGGGGTCGGCAAAAAATAGCATTTGCGCTTCCTGAGAACTGAATCCGGTGAGGTTGGCGGAATTTCCGGCCCATAGAGCCAGGGTTCCGGCGACCGCTATACCACTGGTTGTTCCGACGATGGCGGCAAGAGATTTTGTATTCAAGCCCCCGATGATAAGAAAATCAAAAACGATAATCACCACCGCTCCGAACACGGTAACGGGAATCGGTTCGTACCCCCTGAGAAGTAGTGGGAGGATAACCCAGAAAAGAACCAGGGCGGTCAATCCAAGAGTAATGATGGTCTTGATTCCCTTCCATTTTCCGACCACCAGGATAG
>DATIKP010000169.1 GCA_035477455.1 Atribacteraceae bacterium | reverse complement strand
ACCCCCCTGCCAGTAGGCATCAGAGGAAACGGTGGCTACCGCTTCGCCATTCTGAATGGCCGTAATCATTTCCGGAATAGCGTCCACTCCGGAGACCTTGACGGTCCCGGCCAAGTTATGGGCCCGCAGCGCTTCGATGGCACCAATCCCCATATTGTCATTGGCCGCCCAGACCGCTTCGATGTTTGGATGTGCAATCAGGGCATTAGAGACGTGGTTATAAGCCTTGACCTTCTCCCATTCGGCGGTCTGCCAGTCCACCATCACGATATCGGGGTATTCCTCGAGCGCCCGCTGGAACCCTTCCCAGCGCTCTATGGCCGCTGCGTTACCCAACATTCCCTGCAGGGCGAACACCTCACCCTCACCACCGATGGAATCAAACAGGATTTTGGCGGTGTTGTAGCCGGAGGCCCGGTTGTCGAAAGTGACATGACTTACCCAGTAATCGAAATCGCTGACATTGACCTCCTCTGGTTTGTTCCAGAAAGTCAGGAAATACACTTCGTTTTTTTCAAGTTCCATCGCGATCGCCAGGGCATCGACCGACTGGTTAGGGTCAATAGAGAAAACCACATTCCCTCCTGACCGGGCTATCAGGGCCTTGATATCATTGAGCTGTTTTTCACTGGATCCTTCAGAGGTCTGGATTACATTGAACTCCAGAAGATCCGCCCACTCGGCGAACATTTCCGCTCCTTTGGCCCATGCAGCATGGTAGGGGTTTGCCAGACTACGGATGGCTGTGCCCAAATAGGGCCCGTCAGCAGCAAAAGCCACAGCACCGACACTGAGAATAAACACACAAGCAACGAGTAAAACCAGGATTCTTTTCACAGAACAAGCCTCCTCTTTGATTTGATAAAATTATATATCCTCGTGCATGGTCTTGTTTGTAACTGCTATTGAGACGGGTATATCAAGATTCACCTCCTTTCTCAATAATATGATTGAGTGATTCTCTACAACTCAACTTTCGCAGGACACAAAACACGCTGAAACCCTTTGTTTTACCGGATTTTCTAATGAAAACACCTCTCCTTTTTGGTGCAATTGACATAGGCGAACAAGCCGCCAATCCTCAAAAAAGAGCGGTGCCTGATGATTCCTATTTTAACAGATACCATGACCAATCGGGAGTACGCCTGATCTCATCCTTTCTCAAAGAGTTCCGAGTCAATGCCCACCTTTAGTCCGCCTCTTCGAGAAAGAGCAAGGGAGTCCCCCAGCGGGTGCTTTTCCAGCTGGTTTTTCTCCTGGTCTTCCTGGGTCGCAACCTCTCTATCTTGCTGAACTCACCAAGCACCCTCCCTTGTCCGAAAGATGCCGTCTATCGCTTCCTCCCCACCGCGTCCCTCAACTGGCCGTACATTCCTGCTCCGGCTGAGACACCCGCACTGCCTCACAGGCCATCCTCCCCTTGGTCTCTCCCCAACGCCCAGTGGGGGTGCTGGACACCACCACCTTCGAGCGGCCCCGGAGTAAGGAGGCAGAAGGGCTCCGTCGCATTTACGACTCTGCCGAAAACCGCTTCACTCGAGGGTTTCGGCTGCTCACGCTAGCGTGACTTTACTACACCTTATTCAAAAAAGTGGCTAAAAGCCAATAAGCATGGGCATTTTTAGAAACAATGGCTGTATACACTAATCCTATTTCTGTAGGGATTCAGGCTCCATATCTTCAAGCCTGCTTTCCGTAACCGGCTTGGTTTTAAAGCCGGAAAGAATGACCACTTCGGCCATGCGTACCTCAGTCAATTTGTCTATAAGAGTTTCCACGCTGGAGAACAAAAAGAGTCAGGTCTATATTATTAACATTGCTGCTCTTATCCTCATAATTCGGCTTACGAGGCAAAATGCAGTCCAAGATGGTCCTTTAAGAATCCTATGTCAAGAAAATAGACCTGACCCTCTTCGACCCCTCGGTGAGGGTGAGGATGGTCTTGGTTGTAGAATTGAAAGTAGGCCTGTAGCCCAGCGTCGAGCGCGGGCACCGAAGCATAGTCCTTGAGATAGATGTCCTCATACTTAACCGACCGCCATAGCCGTTCGATGAAGACGTTGGCCAGTGCTCGACCTCGGGGGCCATCCATGCTGATCCGGATGCTTGCGCCTTCGAGGCAGGCCGTGAACTCCCGGGCCATGAACCGCCCGCCCTGATCGGTGTTAAAGATCCCTGGCCACCCGAGCAGCAGAGCTTGCTACGGGCATCCAGGCAGAACCGGCAGTTCATGGTATCAAGCAGTATTGGATTAACCGTAAATCAGCAGTAAAATCAAAAATACCAGGCTTCCGACAGTCGCGGCTAACAGGGGGACAAACTGCTCAAGGAAGCGAACCCACAGAAGATGAGTGCCGAACATGACCACTATCCCGATAAACAAGCGGTCAAAAAAATTGGTCTCCATCGGTAAGATTCTCATGCTCTCTCCTACTCCTTGACCGCTCCAAAGGTCAAACCGGCGATAATATGTTTTTGGGCAATCCCGATAAAAATGACGGCGGGAATCAAGCTGACCATCGACACCGCGGCCATTTCCCCCCACTCAGTCCCGATAACAGTCACAAAAGCCGCCAATCCCGTGGTCATGGTCCGGGCGTTGACGCTGGTTAAGATGGAAGCAAAAAGATATTCGTTCCAGGCGAAAATCCAGGCCAAAATAGCCGTAACCATGATCCCGGGCCGGGCCAGGGGAACAATGACGTGGATCAATACCCCCCACAGGCTGCAACCGTCCATGTAGGCCGCCTCATCCAATTCCCGAGGAATGGAATCCATCATTCCTTTCAGTAGCCAAATGGCAAAAGGAAGATTGAATATACAGTAGAGAAGGATCATTCCCAGCCAGGTATCACGTATGCCCAGGCCGGTAAAAATCAAGAAGAACGGGAGAATGAACACCGCCGGCGGAGCCATCCGGTTGGTAATGGTCCAGAAAAAGAGGTTGCTGGAGCCGGGGACTCGGAATCGGGAGAAGACATAGGTGGACAATACCGCCAGGAATATGACCAGCAAGGTATTTCCGGAAGCGATAATGAGAGAATTCAAGAGAAACCGGCCATAGACGTCCTGGAAAAAAGGTCGTATATAGTTTTGAGCATGAAAGGAAGTGGGAAGCAAGTTGAAATCCCCGAATATTCCCAGCCTTGTCCGGCTGGAAACTACGAACATCCAGTAGACGGGAAACAAGGTGGCCACAGCGATTAGCGTGCAAACCACGTAAACCAGCGTCATCCGCAAAGTTTTCTTTTTAATCCCCATTCAGGTCGCCTCCCGGGACGCCGTAATAAACGTCAGCAATAGCCAGCACAACACTATAGTGAGGTAAAGCAGAAAAAGCGAAATAGCCGAACCGTACCCGTAGTTCATCGCAACTATCACCTGCCTGACCACATGGATACTGACAAAACGGGTAGCCATGCCGGGACCACCGCCGGTGAGCATCCAGACCTCATCGAAAGCCCGGAAAGCATCCATGATCCGTATAAACAAGATGGTCAGCATAATTGGTTTCAACAGGGGAAGAGTCACATAGCGGAGAACCTGCCAGCGATTGGCTCCGTCAACCAGAGAGGCCTCGTAAGGTTCTTTGGGAAGGACCGAAAGGCCGGCCATGAAAGCCAAGGTCACAAAGGGCGTCCACTGCCAGACATTCATCAGTACGGTGGTCCAGAAAGCCTGGCTGGCGTGGAGGCCGATATTGTAATCAAAACCCAACTGACGGAGGGCGATGGGCAAAGGGCCGATGTCGGGATTAGTCATTAAAACCCATATGGCCCCAACACTGATGGGAGCCATGGCCAAAGGAAGGCTCATGATGGTCCGGAATATTCCCTTTCCCTTGAAGCTCAGGTTCAGGAAATTGGCGATGAGAAGGCCCAGTGGTATTTGTATGGCACAACAGAGGGCCACAAAAAGCAGACTCAGCCTGAGCGACCTCAAGAAGTGGGGGTCAAAGACCAGCCGCCGAAAGTTCTCGAAGCCGGTATACACCATTTCTACCCGGGCAAAGAGACTGTGCCGGAACATGCTCAAATAAAGGATGTAGAAAACAGGAATAACGCCGATAAAAATCAAGATGGCAAATGTGGGGGCTAAAAACCCCCACATTTGCGCTTTATTCTGTCTCAATGCGCAACCTCCCCAAGAACAGATCAGTACCCAAGATCTACCATTAAGAGGTCGACTTCTCTGGCTAGGTTATCCAAGGCCTCTTCCGGTGTGACTTCTCCAACTACTGCCCTGGCAATCCAGCTGAAGTACAATTCATTCAGGGGACGGTGCATGGGGAGATTCGGAGCGCCGGCAAACAGATGCCCCTGATCTCTGAGCATGGTAAAATAGCCGCCCATCAACGGATCAAGTTCCAGCACCAGAGGATCCTCGAAGGTGGAAGTACGGACCACCCGGGTTCCCAGTCTGGCAAACTCACCCTGCCATTCCTTACGGGCTACAAACTGCATGAACAACCAGGCGGCTTCCTTGTTCCTGGAGCTGTGGGGGATACCCAGGGCTCCGCCGTCATAGTAACCAATATAGCCTTCGCCTATTTCCGCTGCTTCCATAACTCCCGGTTTAGTCGGAGGCAACGCCACACCGATCTTGCCCACCACGGCGGAACGCTCCTCATCCGTAGCCCACCAACCCAGGTTTTCCAGATAGATCACGCCCTGGGCGATTATTCCCGCTCCAAAGGTTGCCGCGGTCTCATCCCAGGTATAGGTCCGTACTCCGGGCGGCGCATAGTCGAGCATCTCCACATACCAGCGCAGGGCTTCCTTGGCCAAGTCGCTGTTGAGTTCACCACCGTGTTCCACACTGGCCCGCATGGTTTCCAGGTTGATCCCCCAGTTGTAAAGACCCCAGGCCGGCCAGATGGTTTCTTTCAGCTCATACCCTAGGGCGGGATGGGTTTTAGCCTGGGCGACGTGTCCGAAAATTTCGACACCTTGTTCCTTACCCCAACTGGTAAAGAACCTGGCGATATCGGTGTACTGTTCCCAAGTTGTAGGAACTGCCAGTTCATAGCCATACTCAGCCAGGAAAGCCGCCTGGATGTCGGGATCGCCAAACAGGTCGGTGCGATAGACGTAGGACTTCAGGAAGGCTTCGAAAGGCAAGCCAAAGAGGTTGCCCTCGGCATCCTTGAAGTAGTCGATAAATGTCGTGAAGTCATCTATATCCAGGGCGGGCTCAGTAATCGCGGGGTTAGCGATGAATGGTCCCAGATCGGTCAACCATCCCTGTGCCAGGTAGGCGTAAATGATATCCTGTTCCACATAAACGAAGTCGTATATGCCGGTTGCCGCCTCCATGTCGTGGATAGCCTTGGTGTACATCTCGTCCCAGGAGGTGACCTCGAACTCAACGTTGATGCCGGTCAATTCCTCAAACTGAGGAATGGCGACATCCATCACGACGCGGGACGGAGGGGTGCTCTCGGAAATACCGGTAATGGTGACTCCCTGGAATGGTTCGGCCGCTTCCCGCCACCAATCCGGATTGGCGACCTGAGCAAAGGCAAAGGTTGATGCCACCAGAACAAAAACAACCGCTAAAGGTAAACACAGCTTCTTCATGAACAATTCCTCCTCTTTTCTTTTTCTTGTTTTTTCTTGTTTTTTGAGCTAAAACCACCCACCGCCTCTCTTCCAACCGTCTTTTTCCGATCACCTCACTTTCTCATGGCCACTCCTACCAAACTGTATATCCTCCATCCATGACCAGAATACTTCCAGTCAGGTAGCTGGAGGCCGGGGAGGCTAAAAAGACGCAGGGGGCCTTGATTTCTTCCGGCCGACCCAGGCGTCGCATGGGAGTATAGCTTTTCCAAGCTTCCGCGTAGTCGGGTAGTTTTTTCAGAAGGTCTTCGATCAGTTGAGTCTGCATATACCCAGGGGCGAGCGCGTTGACCCGGACATTATGCTTAGCCCATTCCAGAGCCAAAGAGCGGGTGAGCATGATCACTGCGCTTTTTGAGGCATTATAGTGGGATTGGCACTGGGGATAGTTGACGGCGATTCCGGACATGGAAGCGATGTTGACGATACTACCTTGTTTTCGTTTGATCATTTCCCGGCCCACTACCTGACAGGAGAGAAAAACCCCATTGAGGTTGATATCCAGAACCCACTTCCAGTCTTCTTCGGATATCTCTTCGGCGGCACACCACTGACCGACTCCAGCGGAAGTGACCAGGACATCGATTTGGCCGAACCGGTCCATAACTGATTGAGTCATGGCTTCGAGATCACTTTTCCGGGTTACGTCCACCGTAACGGCAAACGACTCCACGCCAAGAGTGCTAAGGCGCTCACTGACCAGCCGGGCCTTTTCGGGATTTTTGTCGGCGACGACCACATGCGCCCCGGCCTCCGCCAATCCGACTGCCATTTCCTCTCCCAGGCCCTGCGCACCACCGGTCACAATCGCTACATGTTCGGTCAGGCTGAACATTTCCTTTACATGCACGATAAGGCCTCCCTTATAAATACATATACATTGTCATTGTAAACTACGTTCCGGCGCTCCTGCGGAAAAACCTTGTGGGATAATCCTCTATCGGCTGGCGGTATCTTTTACCTTCGCGCACCAAGCCTTCTTCTCGATTCTGCGATCTATGTTCTCTATAGCTGGCTTCAGTAGCTCAGGTTCTCTTTGTTACGTAGAAGTCCGAAAAACTATTGTCATCAGGGGATTCGGACAAAAGATACGATGATCGACGAAATGGTCGGGGAGAGCGGATTTGAACCGCCGACCACTCGCACCCCAAGCGAGTACGCTATCCAGGCTGCGCCACTCCCCGACATTTTCCCCTTCCTTACCCATCAAATTTATATCAAATCGGGGCAATCCTGTCAACATTTCAACGTTTATAGAGCACCCCGCCCGGCTCTTCCCGGATAAGGCCTTGCAATTCAAGCTCGATGAGAATCCGAAAGAAGGTGCCGCCCCCCAGGCCGCTTTTCTCCAGAAGTTCCCCCTTGGACGTTCCGGTATACTCGATCCGAGACAGGATATTCATCTCCTCCGGGGACAGCTCAATCCCTTCCGCAGGTTCGGCTCGGGCCAAAAAGGCCTGCTCCGGCCGACCCAAGGCCGCCCTGACGTCTTCCACGTTCAACACACACAAGGCCCCCTGGGCGATGAGCCGATTGGTTCCCTCACTCTGCCGGGAGGTAACCGGACCAGGAACCGCCATGACCTCCCGTCCTTGCTCCAGAGCGAAATCAGCGGTGATCAATGCGCCGCTACGCATAGGAGCTTCCACCACGAGCACTCCCCGGCTCATTCCACTGATCAGGCGGTTACGCACCGGAAAGTTCTCCCGGCGGGGCCCGGTATCCGGCGGGTATTCGCTGACAATCGCCCCGCCACCTTTAACGATAGCTTCGGCAAGCCGGACGTGCGCCGCCGGATAAACGACATTGATCCCGGTCCCCAACACCGCGACCGTTTTCCCTCCGGATGCCAGAGCTCCCCGATGTGCCTCTCCGTCAATGCCTGATGCCATACCGCTGACCACCACCATCTCTTTTTCGGCAAGTATCCGGCAAAAATCAAAGGCGATTTTCCGGCCGTAGGGAGTCGGCCGGCGAGTCCCCACTACAGCCAGGGGGAGGTAGGTATTAAGACAGGAGAGATCTCCTTTCACGTAGAGGAGGCAGGGTGGCTGAGGAATAATATTCAGAAGCGTTGGAAAATGGCCGCTTCCGTTGATCAGGATGTCGATACCCCGCTGGTGGAGATCGCTCAAGACCCTTTCCGGATCGATTTTCCGGCGTTCCCGGCTAAGTACAGCAGCCAACCGGTCGCCCAGAACTTCCCCAAGTTCTTTTTCCGGCGCCTCCCAGGCCGCGTGCGCACTTCCGAAAACTTCCTTAAGACGGCGAAAACGGACCGGCCCAATGCCCCGGATCCGGGTAAAGGCGACCCAGTAGGGTAAATCGTTCATCGTCATCCGTCCAGAAGCTTCCGGTCGAGCGTCCGGTATTGCACCGCTTCGGCCACCTGGTCGATACCGATCAATTCCATCTCGGCCAGATCGGCGATCGTCCGGGCGACCTTCAAAACCCGGTGATATCCCCGGGCGCTCATGGCCAGATTTTCCATGGCTCTTTCCAGAAACTTCTTCGCCTTGTCGTCACACCGACAATGGGTTTTCACATGGCGGGCCTTCATGTCTCCATTAACCCTGATGCTGCGCTCCCTCAGACGGGAGTTCTGAATCGCTCGGGCTCTTTCCACCCGCTTTCGAACTGTTTCGGAACTCTCTTCCTGGTTCTCCGAGGCGATTTCGCTATACTCCAAGCGAGGAATTTCCACCTGGAGGTCAATCCGGTCCAATAGCGGCCCGGAGAGTTTCCCCCGGTATCGCGCAACAGCTGGGAAAGAACAGGTGCAAGGGCGTTTGCTGTCTCCCAGATAGCCACAGGGACAAGGATTACAGGAAAGCACCAGCATGAAACGGGCCGGATAGGTGGCTTGAGAGTTAGCCCGGGAAATGGTGATTCTCCCTTCCTCCAGGGGCTCCCGCAACGCTTCGAGAACGTTTCGGCGAAACTCCAGGACCTCGTCGAGAAAAAGCACCCCGTGGTGCGCAAGGCTGATCTCGCCGGGTCTCGGCCATTGTCCCCCACCAATCAGAGCCACATCGGAAATGGTATGGTGTGGAGAACGCACCGGGCGGACAGTAACCAGCGGCCGGTCATCATGTAAATAGCCACCGACTGAATGGATTTTAGTTACTTCGATCGCCTCCTCCAGGGAAAGGAGAGGAAGAATCGAGGGAAGTCGCCGGGCCAGCATGGTTTTTCCGGATCCCGGGGCACCGATAAACAAGAGATGATGGCCGCCGGCCGCAGCTATCTCCAGCGCTCGTTTCCCGTGCCGCTGCCCCTTGACCTCCCGGAGGTCCTCCTCATCTTCACCCACCCGGGTGAACCAGCGCGCCACCTCCACCTGGACCGGTTCGACCGCTCTTTTTCCTTCCAGAACATCACACAACTCCACCAGTGTCCCGAAGCCGTAAACGTCCACCCCTCCGGCGACCGCCCCTTCGCGGGCGTTGTCCCGGCTTACAAATAGCGCATGACCATCCCTCTCTTTTCCCAAGGTGTGCGCGACCGGTAAAACCCCTTTCACGGGCTTGATTTCCCCAGATAAGGATAATTCCCCCATGAAAACCCTTTTCCCGGGACTGATGGAGATTTGTTCGGTAGCCGAGAGAATTCCGCAGGCAATCGGTAAATCGAAATCGCTTCCGCTTTTTTTCAGAGATGCCGGCGCGAGATTGACCGTGATTTTCCTGGCCGGAAAGGTGAATCCACTGTTTTTAATCGCGCTGCGGACCCGCTCACGCGCCTCCTGCACGGCGGTATCCGGCAAACCGACAATATTGAACGCCGGCAAACCGGTTCCGACATCGACTTCAACCTCCACCAGCCGGGCATCGATCCCAATGGTGGTCACTCCCATAACCCTGGCGAGCAACGCGACATCCCCCTTTACCGATGTTCCGTTTGATCTTGCCTTTCTCTCAGCGGGTGAGACACTCTGTGTCCAACAATGGATTTCATTGCCGATATAAAACTACAATTTTCCCCGGCAAGCTCTGTGGCGGAACTTATCCAGGACGGTGTGGCCCGGGAAGGTGATAAGTTCTGCATCCGTATTGCCGGTTTGTCCCCCTCAGGCCATCTGTACTTCGACGTTATCGGCCACGCCTCCCATAATGGTATAGGTTCCCGGAAGAGTTTGGAGAATTGAGGCCGGAACCAGCGTGTTCACTGGTCCATGAGCGCTCAGCCTGGCGATGAAACGTTGCCAGCTCACGCCCCCGCCCAGATAGCCGTCCAGCCAGAAACTCCGACTCCGGGCGCCGGTGATCTGGGCCGGTCCGATGGTATTGGCTTTGGGCGGCACCCAGGACCAGTCACCACTGAAGGAATGCAGGGCGTTTTGCATGATGGTCATGGGATGGAGTTCCACCAGGCGAGGACCTGCCTTTTTGAACGATTCCAAATCGTCTCCGAACTCGTGACCCAGGTGGGCTTCCCAGAAGGCGATATGCGCGCACCAGCCCACACCGCCGTAACAACAATCGGCTCCTCCCAGATCATCAATCATTTTCCCATAATCAGGCAAGGCCTCTTTGGTGGGGAAGTGTATCTGGGAGGCAGGGGGACGGAACTCGGGATCGATCCGGTAAAAGAAGTTTTCCCACATCGCTTTCTGGAAAGAGCCCGGCCAATCGACCGGAGCGCTGTTGCCCGCCTCGTCGGCATACTCGTCCATGTTGAACGTATGGAGATGGGAGAGAGATATGCGGAGTTCGTTGATGATCGTACTCGCGTAGGCATACTGGGGCATAGGTCCGACCGGGAGTATCAGCACCAGCCTGCGGTTCTCGTCCCGGGCTTTCACTATCCGGGTCACCAGATCCATAGCAAAGGCAAAATAAAATTCTTCCCGGTCTTCGATCACTCGAATGTGAAAATCCGGGTTGGCGTGTCGGGTGATTTCCTCCTTTTTGATCGAACGCACCCGCTCACACACCGCGACGTCCCGAAAAGAAATAAATTGCGACAATCCGTACTGAAAGGCCATTTACCTACCTCCTGATTCAATATCGTAATGGGTGATTGGTGATCAGTGATGGGTGGATACCGGTTTCTCAATCGGTTTTTCCGCCATGCTTCCGAACCGGTCGATCCGGTTCAACTCCCAGGCTTGTTCTCGAAAGGCACTGAATTCAGCAAGCAGTTCTTCCCGGAGAACACGATTACTTGCCAGGACCGTCCGGCTTTCCGGCGTCCACGAGGCCCCGGTCAACTCACTGACCACGCCTCCCGCTTCCTGGATCAGGCAAACTCCAGCTGCGATGTCGTAAAAGGATATGCCCAGCTGGAAATATCCCTCCAGACGCCCGCTCGCGACCGAGGCGGCGCCCAGCGCAGCCGACCCCAGGGCGCGCAGGGCCTGGCTGCGGCAAAGGATCCGGGAATATACCGGCATCATGATCCCACAACGGTTCTGGTCATGCGGAAAACCGGTACCCAGGAGCGCCCGGTGAAGGCGTTTCTCCCCGGTCACCTGGATTGGCCGACCGTTCAGAAAGGCACCCCCTCTCTCCAGCGCCCAGAAGGTTTCCCGATGCGTCGGTGAATCGATTACTCCCACCACCGGCTTTCCCTCCCGGTAGTAGGCAATCGACACAGTGTATCCGGGAAGTCCATGGATAAAATTGGTGGTCCCGTCGATCGGATCCACCACCCAAGTAGAGGAAAAATCCTCAAGCCGGTATCCGCTTTCCTCCCCCCATAACCCATCACCGGGAAATTCAGCGTGCAGAACGGAAAAAATGATTTCCTGAACGCTTTTATCGACGTCGGTAACCAGGTCGATAGGACTTGATTTCTCCTCGATGCGGCCAATGCGTCCCTGTTTCTCGACCAGCAAGGCCCCACACTGCCGGGCTACACTGATAGCGGTTTCCAGACGCCGAGTGAGATCAGTCACCATGTCTCATTCCCCCAGGCAGATCCCGGTGGAGCGAGCGACAGACAAGAACTCGGAATCCAGAGGAACAGTCTTCAGTTTTTCAATGCCCCGCGCCAGGGGCAAAGGCACAATACTTGAGCCCACCAGGGCGGGGAAATAGCCGAATTGACCATGGGCCGCTATTTCCGCCGCTGCGGTACCGAAGCGGGTGGCCAAGACCCGGTCGAAGGCCGTAGGGGTGCCACCCCGCTGGAGATGCCCCAAGATGACCATCCTGGTTTCGAGAGAAATCCGTTCCTCGATTTCCCGGCTGACCAGCATACTCACACCGCCCAGGCGGATATGGTCATGACTTTCCTCGACTCGCTGGCGGACGACCATCTCTCCCTCCCGGGGATGCGCTCCTTCGGCGACCACAACGATACTGAAGGTTTTTCCCGCATCGATCCGCTGATTGATAAACCGGCAGACGGCATCTATATCATAGGGAATTTCGGGAATCAGGATCACGTCGCCCCCACCGGCGATTCCGCCGTATAGAGCGATCCACCCGGCGTATCGTCCCATCACCTCCACCACGATGACCCGATGATGGGATTGAGCGGTAGTATGCAGGCGGTCGATCGCTTCGGTCACCACATGGACCGCCGTATCGAACCCGAAGGTAAGGTCGGTGCCGTTAAGGTCGTTGTCTATGGTTTTGGGGACGCCGACGATTGAAAGACCCGCGTTCATCAAGTCCCGGCTGATCTGGAAGGTGCCGTCGCCTCCAATACAGATCAGAGCCTGGATCTCCATCTGGTGATAATTATCAATCGCTTTCCGGGAGTAGTCATGAAAAACGATTTTTCCCTCCTCCCGGACCGGGTAGCGGAAGGGGTTAGCCTTGTTCGAAGCACCAAGAATGGTCCCTCCCAAAGCGAGAATACCCGAGACATCCTTATAAAACAACTTACGCCACTTGCCTTCCACCAAGCCCTCAAAGCCGTTCAAAATTCCCAGCACTTCCAGGTCATAGTCGAGAATGGCCTTCTTAACGGCCCCCCGAATCACCGCGTTGATGCCCGGACAATCCCCTCCCCCGCTGAGGATCCCGATTCGACGGATTTTCAAGCGCATCTCCTCCTCTCTTCAGGTGTTTTTCAAAAGGAAGTATACCATCCCCGGCAAGTCCTTGGCTTTCATTTCCCCACCCGGCGCGGGTAAACCGCTTGCCCCCGTTGCGGAGAACCGCTACTTCTCATACAATACGTAGAGAAAGGAATCTATACATGCTCCGGCGCACATTTTGTCACATTCCCGGTATTGGAGACAAAATCGAACAACGAGTCTGGAAGGAAGGGATCCTTTCCTGGTCCGACGCCCTGTGGAACACCGCTTTCCAGGCTTGTCTTCCCCGCGGCTTGACCGGCCTAGCCGAAGGCGCCCTTCTCCGGTCCCAGGAGCACCTTGAAAACGGGAACATCCACTTCTTTCGGTCGAATCTCCGTCATTTCTACCGCTGGCGGCTCTTTCCCGATTTTCGGGAAAAAACCGTTTTTCTGGATATCGAAACGACCGGCATACCCCCACCGGATGATCGTATCACTCTAATCACCCTCTTCGACGGCTATAAAATAAAAATCTACATACAGGGAATCAATTTAGGGGACTTTGCCAATGACATCATGCAATACCAGGTCATCATTACTTTCAACGGCAAATGTTTCGATATACCGTTCATAGAGAGAGACCTGGATATACGGCTACCCCAAGTGCACCTCGACTTACGCTTTATCCTGAAAAGCCTCGGATTATCGGGAGGATTGAAGATCTGCGAAAAGGCCATCGGAATCGACCGGGGAGACCTGGCTGGAGTGGATGGCTTCACCGCCGTGTTGCTTTGGCAAAAATACCAGGAAGGGTGCGGCGAGGCCCTGGAAACCCTCATCGCCTATAACGTGGAAGACACGGTTAACCTGGAAAAACTAATGGTTTATGCTTATAACCGGAAAGTGAAGGATCTGGAATTTTCTGACCTGATTCTACCCGAACCTCATAAACGGATAATTCTACCCTATACGATCAACCGGGAAATTCTCAACGAAATCTTCCACGAAAGACTGCGCCGATACGGAAAAAGGACTTGGGAACTGGTCGACGGCTAAAGACTCTCCCGGTAACTCAGGGCGTACCGGCTGGCCCAGCGGCAGGCTTCTTTCATGCTATGCTCGTTGGCCGTTCCCTTCCCCGCCAGATCAAACGCCGTTCCGTGGTCAGGAGAGGTCCGGATGAAGGGCAGTCCCAGGGTTACGCTGACCGTGCCGTAAAAATCGATACACTTGGTGGCGATATGCCCCTGGTCATGATAAAGAGAGAGTACCGCGTCGTATTTCCCCTGGTAAGCGAACCAGAAAATCGAATCGGCGGGATACGGTCCGCTGACCTCCATCCCGTGGCGGCGGGCTTCCGCCACAGCCGGCTCCAACTCGTCTTGTTCTTCCCTACCGATCAACCCTCCTTCTCCGGCATGGGGGTTGAGGGCCGCAACGGCAATCCGGGGTGCGGCCAGACCCAAACGGCGTAGATAACCGTACATGTCTTTTAGAAACCGGATCACCGGTTCACGGCGGACCTCCTCGATGGCTCGGGATAGAGAGAGATGACGGGTGAGAAAGAATACCCGCAGGTCTTTGACCTGGAACATGGTCAATGCCCGGTCGCTGCCGGTCAGTTCCTGGAATATTTCGGTATGTCCGATAAAGGGCACCTCCGCTTGGTGAAGAGCCTCCTTGTTGATCGGCGCAGTGGAAATCGCATCGACCAGTCCTTCCCGGGCCAGTTCGATCGCTTTTTTAATGGACTGGAAAGCAGAGAGCCCAGCCGAGGCCCGCACGGTCCCCCATTCCAACAGGTGCGGCGTCTTATCGGAAATATCGATATAGGCTGGAGCCAGGGATTCTCTGTTCCAATCCCCTTCTTCCCAGGAAATGGCCGGTCCGGTTAAACGCTCCGCTTCCCGAAGCACCATACGGTCACCAATAACCAGAGGTTTCGCCGGGAAGTCCCAGGAGCGTAAGGTTTTCACGATGATTTCCGGCCCGATGCCGTTTGGGTCTCCCATCGTGAGGGCTACGACCGGTATGTTCATGAAAGGCACTCCCTGCGGAATTTCGCCAGCCGCCGGACCCCTTCGGTAACCTCGTCTTCCCGCCGGCAGAAAGACAAACGGGCAAACCCTTCCCCGCCTTGACCGAAAGTATCGCCAGGGGCCAGGGCGACACAGGTTTTCTGTAGGACGGTCTTACACCACTCCAGAGAACTTATCCCAAACTCCCGGATATCGATCCAGATATAGTACCCCCCCCGAGGCCGGTAATAGGTATACCCGCCTTCGTCGAGAAGCCGAAGGGCCAGGCGCCGGTTGTGGTCATAGGAAGCCACCATATGGAGAACCAGTTGCCGGGGCATGTCCAGCGCGGCTTCGGCGGCCTTCTGACCGATATGCGAGGTGCAGGCGATAAGATATTCTTCGACCTTCATCAGGTGTGAAGCCAGGTGCACCGGCACCACCATATAGGCCACCCTCCACCCAGTCAAGGCATAGGTCTTAGAAAAGGAAAAAATACTGACCAGCCGTTCCGGGGGAACGAATTTGAACATCGGCTGGTGGGTTCCCTCATAGACATAGTGTTCATAGGCCTCGTCAGAAACGACCAGGAGATTGAATTCTTCGGACAATCGGGCGAATTCTTCCATCACCTGGGCCGGAAAGACCACCCCCAGAGGGTTGGAGGGCGAATTGACCAGAATGATCCGGGTGCGGGGGGTGATGCTGGTTCGAATTTCGGAAAAATCAGGCAGATAGTCATTTTCCTGGCGGAGAAAGTAGCGGTTGATCCGCCCACCGCATAGTTCCACCTGAGAAAAGTGGTTGGTGAATCCCGGATCGGGCACCAGCACATCGTCACCGGGTTCCAGCATGGCCCGAAAAACCACCACCGTTCCAAAAAGTGAACCGGGAAGGATCATCACCTGCTCCAAGTCGGTTTCCCATCCCTTTTCACTCTTCAATTGCCTGACAATCGCTTCCCGCAGAGAAGGAATGCCAATGGTTGGAGTATATTTGACTTCCCCGCGGCTAAAGAATTCCTGTAGGCGTTCAATAACGAAGGGTGGGGTGGAAAAGTGCGGTTCTCCCATTTCCAGGTGAATCGCACCCTGGATGCACAAAGCCATACCCATCAGTTCCCGGATTCCGGAGCGGGGAAGCCGGCAAACATATTCTGAAGCTTTGACCATAATATCCTCCCGGTGAATAAAACTGTGATCATTGAACGGTGGTCGGAGTTGATGAGAATCCCCTGCCTGCTTGCATCTGCGCAGGCACCGAAGAGCTCAAATGCTCCTGTTTTCGTTCACGGCACCCCTTCTTTGTCGAGATCATTCTGACCTCTGATATTCGCCGCTGACTCACTATCGCTTTCAAGCGGGCTATCCGACTCCCCCCACCGCCCTATTGAATATCCTTGGTTGGCTTGAAATGGAACTCAACCTCATGCTCAAAGAGATTGACATTCGGAACCATGGACACGACATAGCGGAGGCTTTCGCTAATCTCCTTGGCGACGATGACTCCGTTTACCTCGCGATTCCTTCCAATCGTCTGCTTCACCCCACCCATGTATCGGGTGACCGCTTCCCCCGCATCGGGGGACGGACGATCACCCCATGCGCAAGGTCGGCTGCTTTACCACAGAATCGAAGCCATAACCGATTGGCTTTCCGAGTGCCATATCGATACTGTGGCGGGGGAGACCACCGGCGTATACTGAATGAAAAATTTTCTAAGTCCACCAAGCCTCACCATGTTCTTCGGTGATCACCACGCTTCTCAAAAACGCAACCGCTTTTTCCAATCCTTCCTTCACCGACATCAACGAGTCTTCATGTTCGATCGACAGCGCTCCCTCATATCCTATGATACGCAGGTTGCTGACCAAATCCTTCCAGAAGCCGGCGCCGTGCCCGTAGCCGACGGTCCGGAAAATCCAGGCCCGGTGCATTTCTTCGGTATACGGTTTGGTATCCAGGTTGCCGTTGACCAGACTATTGATCGGGTCGATCTTGGTGTCCTTGGCGTGGACATGAAAGATCGCTCCCTCCAGTCGCCGCAGGGCCCGGATAGGATCCATACCCTGCCAGAACAGGTGGCTGGGATCGAAGTTGGCCCCGATTGCCTCACCGGCTTCCAAGCGCAGACACAAAAGGGTTTCCGGATTGTACACGGAAAAACCGGGGTGCATTTCCAGGGCGACCCGGACACCGTGATCGCCGGCGAACCGGGCAGCATCCTTCCAATAGGGAATGATTTTATTTTCCCACTGCCATTTGACGATCTCCTGAAAATCGTTCGGCCACGGACAGGTCACCCAGTTGGGGTATTTTGCCTGTTCCGAATCGCCCGGGCATCCGGAGAAGGTGATCACCGTTTTGACCCCGAGCTTCTCGGCCAGCAATACCGTTTTTTCGAAATCCTTATGGTGGGCCTGGGCCAGCGCGGGATCAGGATGTACGGGGTTTCCGTGACAACTCAGAGCACTGAGTTCGAGCTCCCGGGAAAAAACCGCATCACGAAAACGGGAGAAGATGCCCGCATCGGCCAAGAGCCTTTCTGGATCACAGTGTGCCTTTCCCGGATAACCGCCGGTTCCAATCTCCACCGCCTGAACTCCGATGCTTTTGACATAATCGAGCGCCTGGTCGAAAGGCTGGTTCTGCAGTAACACCATGAATACACCAATTTTCAAGGCTTATCCCTCCTCCTGATGGTATTGGAAAGTTTTCATTCCTGGGATGCTCGTCACCGGCCCCGGTGTCGGGCGACACCGTGTGAATCCAGATGGTATCGATCACCGATTGTATTTGTATCTCTTGACTTTTCCCATCCTCTCCTCTATAAAGATACAAATATACTCCGGCCGACCAAAGAGACGGCGCCTCTTAATTCCAGGATATTTTGGCAAACCGGGTTCAGTGTATCATAATTCCTCCCCGCAGAAAAGAACAAATTTCCGGCAGGACTGACAGGAAAAAATGGGGGAAGGATACAAAGGAGGAACGGCTGTGGCTATAACCCAGCGGGTCCGGGAAATCGAAGAATCGGCGACACTGGCGATCGCTGCGCGGGCCCGGGAACTGAAACGTTCGGGGGTCGATGTTGTTTCGTTCAGTGCCGGTGAACCGGACTTCGACACCCCAACGCTCATCAAGGAGGCCGCTCAAAAAGCCATCGACCGGGGAGAGACCAAGTATACGGCGACCAGCGGCATCCTCGAACTGAAAGAGGCCATTTGCCGCCATTTCCGGGAGAAAAAAAACGTCGATTACCTCCCGCAGGAAATCATTGTTTCCTGTGGCGCCAAACATTCCCTATACAACGCGATAATGACTCTTTGTGAACCAGGTGACGAAGTTCTCTTACCCCGGCCGTTCTGGGTCACCTACCTGGAACAGATCAAGCTGGCTGGAGGAAAACCGGTGATCCTGGACTGCCATCCGGAAGCTTTGACCGTCTCGGCGGAGACGATCGAAAAGGCCATTACCGACCGGACCACCCTGCTCGTCCTGAACAATCCGGTCAACCCCAGCGGTGTAGTCTGGCCAGAGAAAGAGCTCTTGCGCATTCTCGATTTGGCCATCAGGCACGAATTCACGGTCATCTCCGATGAAATCTATGACAGCCTGACCTATGATGGAGTTGAAGTCGCCTGTTTTGCCGCTCTTAACCCGGAAGCCCGACAAAGAACCGTCGTGGTCAACGGTGTTTCGAAAGCCTATGCCATGACCGGCTGGCGAATCGGCTATGCCGCAGGTCCCCGGGAAGTCATCCAGGCCATGGGAAGGCTCCAGGATCATATGACCTCCAACCCGACCTCCATCAGCCAGTTCGCCGCCCTGGCCGCCCTCAATTGCCCGGACTCGATCGTTAAGGACATGGTGACGGCGTTTGACCGCCGCCGGAAGCTTATGATCTCTTATTTATCCAGGCTGCCCGATGTCCGTTTTCCGCTTCCGCAAGGCGCCTTTTACGTCTTTACCGATTTTTCCTCCTACCTGGCTCTCCAGGGGGCAAGCGGTCCGATCGGGAACTCACAACGATTGACGGAGATTCTCCTGGAACAGGCAGAAATAGCCTGTGTTCCTGGAAGCGCGTTTGGAATGGAAGGGTACTTGCGTTTCTCCTATGCCACCTCAGAAGAGAACATCCACAAGGGTATGGAACGCTTGACCAAATTTTTACGTAATCTTACCTAAAGAAAGGTGTTAAAGTAAGGAGGTGTCGTTATGCCGGCGATATACCTGCTGGATGTCACTAACCGGGACGGAGTGCAAACCGCGTTTCTCGGCCTGGCGAAAATCGAAAAAACCATGATCAACTTTTTTCTTAATAATATGGGTGTTTTTCAGAGCGAATTCGGTTTTCCCACCACCCGGCACGAAACGAACTATCTCAATGCCAATCTCCAATTGGCCGAAAAAGGCTTCCTTTCTCCCATCCGCCTGAGCGGCTGGATGAGGGCGATCACCAAGGATGTGGAGCTTGCTTTTCAACTGGTCCCCCAAATCCGTTACCTCAATCTGTCCATCTCCACGTCTCAGCAGATGCTCCAGTATAAGTTTCATGGGAAACTGGATCCGAACGAAATCATCCGCTCGGCTACCGAGGCGACAAAGGCCGCCCGGAACCTGGGTGCCCTGGGAGTGGGGGTCAACGCCGAGGACGCTTCCCGAACCGATCTGTCTTTCCTCATCGAATTTTGTCTGGCGGCCAAGGAAGCGGGGGCCGAACGGTTCCGTTATTGCGATACCCTGGGATACGACAGCCCGTTTACGATCTACGAACGAATTGCGGAAATCGCCGAAAAAACCCAGATGCCGATCGAAATTCATTGTCACAATGACCTGGGCATGGCGGTGGCCAACTCGGTGAGCGGAGCTAAAGGTGCGGTTGACGGCGGGGTGGACGCCTACATCAATACGACCGTCAACGGCGTCGGTGAACGGGCCGGCAATGCCGATCTGGTTTCGATCATCCTTGCCATTCAGTATTCCAATGGGCTGGAAGGTAATCGGTACGCAATCAATCCGCCGGTGAACCTCAAGGCGGCCTGGAAAACCAGTAAATACACATCCTATGCCTTCAAGGTTCCCATTCCCATCACCCAGCCGGGGGTGGGGGCCAATGCCTTTGCCCATGCCTCGGGCATTCACGCCGACGGCGTGATCAAAGACCGGAAGAACTACGAACTCTACGATTTCGAGGAACTGGGACGGGGAGAGCCGGAACTGATCGAGACCGGGCGTCAGATCGTGATCGGAGAATACAGTGGAATCAAGGGTTTCCGGAACGTGTATGAAAACCTGGAGGTCGAATTCCAGAACGAAGATGAGGCCCGAGAGATACTCGAACTGGTCCGTTTCGCCAATGTGGAAAAACAGAAACCCCTGGTCGCCGACGAGCTGGTGTTTATCGCCCAGCATCCCAAGGAGGCTCGAAAAATCCTCACTCTCTCCCCGTGAAGAAATCTAATCTTCCAACCCATCACCGTTCACCGATCACAGTTTTATTAATAGAGATAAAAGAATAGCCGGTTGTTAGGCGGTAGATAGAAATACCGGTTGTTAGATTGTAGGTTTTCAGGTAAAACAAAAATTTACATTGGTATTACCCAAAAGCCTAAACGGCTAAATACTATAGCCTGTATTTTTAGAGAGGAGCCATTGCCTTGCCCTTGGTTACATCGCGAACACTGATCGACCTAGCCGAAAAACATAACTGTGCCATCCCCGCTTTCAATACCCCGCACCTGGAATTCATGATGTGGGTATTGAGCAAGGCGGAGGCTCTCCGTTCTCCGGTCATGATCCAGGTTGCCCCGGTGGAACACCGGTATACAGACATCCGGGCTCTGTCCGCAAGCCTCTCGGCCCTAAGCGCTCGCTATACGGTTCCCTTTTCTCTCCATCTGGACCATGCGCACCAATACCCGGAAATCGTGGAAGCGATCCAATCCGGTTTTTCTTCGGTGATGATCGATGCGTCCCGGTATTCTTTCGAAGAGAATGTTTGTCTCACTCGACGAGTCGTCGAGGTCGCCCACACCGTCAATATATTGGTCGAAGGAGAAATCGGACGGGTCGGAGGTTTGGAGGGAGACGAAAGTTGGGAAAACGAAGAATCGGGTGATTCTTATTACACCACGACTGAAGAAGCGGTCCAGTTTGTCCGGGAAACCGGAGTGGACAGCCTGGCTGTAGCGGTCGGCACCCGGCACGGTCTCTATTCCGGAGAATCTCCGACCCTGAATATACAGCGGGTCCGGGAAATTCGTGAAGGGACGGCTATTCCCCTGGTGTTACACGGCGGGAGCGGTACGCCGGTTGAACAACTGCAACTGGCTTGCCGTTCCGGAGTACGAAAAATCAATTTCAGCACTATATTGCGGGTTGCCTTTCTCCGGGGTCTCCAGGGATACCTGACCCAGGATAACGGGGAGTTTTTTCTACCCAAAATATTTGAGGCGGCTTCCCGGGAGGTTGTCCGGGATGTTCAGGAATGCTTCGACTCCTGCCTGTCGGCGGGGATCGCCTGAGAGGGACATCAGGAAAACGAAAAGGAATCAGGGGCCCATCCGATGTGGTTTTCGACTCATGTTCTGACCGGATTGGCTTTAGCTACCAGAATCGAAAGCATCCCCTTGTTGGCTCTCACCGGATTGGGGAACCATATCCTGCTTGATATGATTCCCCATCGGGATACTCCAACTCTCGGCTGGGCCGCCGCCGACGTGGTTTTCGGCCTATTCGCCGGGTATCTTATCTGGCGCTGGTTGACTCCCGGTCCCCTTGCTCTCTGGGGCGCTTTTTTCTCCGCCTGCCCGGATTGTGAAGTGCTCCTGAAGGAATGGGGAATCATCCGGAAAACCCGCTTCCCAGCGCACAATCTCCGATGGCATGGGTCCTGGCCCACATCGCTGGGGAATCTCCCCAACCTTCTCATCGGCGGCCTGGGTCTCCTGACCATAATTTTTCGGTGAATACCCCTCGTTATCCGGTCTAAGCCAACCTTTCACCACTTCCGGGTTAACGCAGTAATGGGGAAGTCGACCGGCCATCACCATCTGGATATTGCTGGCCACTTTCTCGGCAATCCCCCGATAGGAGACGTCGGTAACCCCGGCAATATGCGGAGACGATAGAACCCGGGGGTGTCTGAACAGAGGGTCGCCGGGTGGTGTCGGCTCCTCCCAGAAGACACCTAACGCCACTCCTCCCAACAGCCCCTGGCCAAGGGCCTCGTCCATAGCCTTCCTACCTGATCAACCCCCCCCCGCGAAGGGTTGATCAGGTAGGCTCCCCGGCGCATTGCCCGGAATTCCCGGTACCCGATCATCCGATCGGTTTCCGGCTGCAGCGGTAGGCAAAGAAAGACATAGTCCGCTTCCCGCAACAGTTCACCCAGATTCTCCATGCCCTTACCCATTCAAAACCATAATTCTGAAAAGGAAAGCTCTCCGGCCGCCGCTTCACCCCCACAAGTCTCATGGCAAAGGCATTGAGCCGCCAGGCCGGAGCCTTACCAATGCCACCTACTCCGACAATCCCGGCAGTCCGTCCATACAAGGACTGTCCCCAGGGGGTTCCCCGGGGAGCACCGCAGCGGACCGACTGTTGTATTACCGGGTATTGCCGGCTCAGGGCCATCGCGGCCATGACTGCCCAATTCCGCCACCGATTCGGCGTTTCCGGTTCCAGCGGTGGGCACGTTGGCTACCGCGATACCCAGTTCGGTCGCCGCCTCCCGATCCACACCTTCCAATCCAGCTCCCCATTGCTGGATCAGGCGTAAATTTTTCCCCCGGCATATCATTTCCCGGTCAATCCTGGCCATGGCCGGAATCAGGACATCGGCATGGGCTAGGGGGCATCGGAAAAACATAGCGGTTCGGCCTGGGTAATCTTTTGTTAATTTGATCTACCATGCCTTTTCAGTATAATTTACCCGGCTGGTCAGATACATAAGGGCGAGGACCAAGCGATTAGCCGTTTTTTTCGTAAACTTTCGGAAAAACCGGAAGAACCAGTCAGGGTAATATACCGTTTTCGATCAGCTCAATGAACTTTCTAACGATCCGGCGGTCGAACTGGGTCCCCTCACAACGGCGAAGCTCCTCAATGGCCTGCTGATTATCCATGGGCAGGCGGTACGGCCTCCCGTTCGTCATCACGTCGAAGGCATCGATTACGCTGATGATCCTGGCCAGCAAAGGGATCTTCCGCCCGGCGAGCCCCCGGGGATAACCGTTCCCGTCCCAGCGCTCATGATGGGAGAGGATCGCTTCGGCAATCGGCATCATATCTTTGGACGATAGAGCGATACGGTAGCCGATTTCCGGATGTTTTTTGATTTCTTCCCATTCATTCTGGTCCAAAGCGGCGGGCTTAGTCAGGATGGAGCGGGGCATGGCGATTTTCCCCAAATCATGAAGGCGAGCCAGGAGATCGAGTTCGTTGAGTTCATCGTCGCTTAGCTTCAGGTGTTCCCCGAGATGCTGGCTCAGTGTTCTCATCCGCCGGGCATGTTCTTCGGTTTCCAGCGTCGTTTCCTGCAGCGAGCGCTCCAGAGAAAGAATGATGGAATGTCTGGCACTGTAACTTTCGGTAAATTTTTTCCGGTACATCCGCTCTTCGGCAAGCCTGATTATAGACTGGATATCTTGTGTCGGAGAGTCTTTTGTCGCATAGCCCAACGCGATACTGAGGGGAATGGCTTCGGAACTGGCTTGCTGACATAAAGACTGAACCCGTTCGAGAATTTTCTGGCAGACTTCACCGGGTGTACGGAGGAGGAGCACCGCAAACTCATCACCACCCCAGCGGCAGATGATGTCTTCTTCACGGAAGCTTTCTTTCAGGAGCGCGGACATCCGCCTGAGGAGTTCGTCTCCCCGCTGATGCCCGAACGCATCGTTGACGATCTTCAGTCCGTTGACGTCCCCGATGAAGATGCTGACCGGATGCCCTGCTTCACGGTCAATTCTTTGCAACTCTTCTTCAAAAAAAGACCGGTTGAACAGGCCAGTCAGGGAATCGTGGTAACTGAGGTAGCGGATCCGGTCCTCCGTTTGTTTCCGCTCGGTGATATTTAGCCGGATCTCCACCACGCCGGCCACCGATCCGTCGCTCCCCCGAACCGGACTGCCCCGTACCCACCACATGGCCCCATCCGGATCAGTTATTTCCCCTTCCTGAACTCTCCCATCGAGAAGCGCTTTCCTGGTAGGGCAGTGTTCACAGCGGTGCGTCGCCGGGGGCCAAATGTCATGGCAGCGCTGCCCCTGAACCTCGTCAAGTTGCCGGCCGGTCGCCATCATCCAGGCCTGGTTGGCCCAGATCAGGGTGCATTCCCGATCCAAAAAGCAGACGAGTTCGGAAAGATTATTCAGGATAACCCGTTTTTCCTGTTCGGCTATGCGCAGGGCATTTTCCGTATTCCGGGAACGGGTGATGTCCCGGCTCACCCCCACCATCCCTCCGATCTCACCCTGATGGCTCCGGAAGGGAATCAGGCTGGTCAAGTAGACGCCTCCATCGCTTCCGTACACCTCCTGGTCCTGCCCCGGGCTCTCTCCCCGCTGGTCGCCGGGCTGAGAACCCGGGGAGGGAGGACGGATGCCGCAGCCGGGGAGGAAGACTTCATTCACCGCTTTTCCAATCACATCCTGGGGTTTTTCGAAACCACACTGGCGGAGCAGGGCTTCATTGACCAGGAGAACCCGCCCCTCCCGGTCCTGGACGAAAACAGAGTCGGGAATGGTGTTGACCAGGGTCCGGAGTAAATTCTGCTCAAAGGCGAGGTCCTCCTCGATTTTTTTGCGGTCGGAAACATCCCGAGCACTGAGAACGATACCCTGAATAGTGGGTTCCTGCAGGAGATTGTTCCCGGTCGATTCCAGGTAGATCCAGGAACCGTCATGATGCTTGAAACGGAAGGGAGGATAGGAAACCAGGGCCCCTGGAAGACGGATCCGCTGGAAAAAAAACCCTTCCAGAAAACACCGTTCGTCCGGGTGAACGAAGGCGAAAATACTTTTCCCCTCCAGCGCTGCGGGTTCATAGCCCAAAATACGGAGTACGGAGGGACTGGCAAATTTCATGATTCCCCGGGCATCGAGGATCCAGATTAAATCATTCACATGTTTGATCAACGCGTGAAAACGCTTTTCATCATTCAGGAAAGAATTCTCCGTACTCCGTTTCTCCCAGAGAATACCGACCAGAGGGGCGACAATTTTCAGAACCGATAAACCTTCCAGCAAGACATGCGATTTTGTGGCCGACTCCAAACCGAAAAACCCTATCCAGCTATCGTGGTGAAAAACCGGAACGAACACGGCGGCTTCTATACTTTGACTGCGCAGGATTTCCCGCTCTTTGACCGCTGCCGGGGGCAGATCCTCCAAGCTCAGAAAAGCCACCGATTGTCTCTTCGCCAGCTCCTGAACCAACCAGGTAAACCGCTTCATAGTCATGCTCTGAAGCGGTTGGATATGTGAGCGTTTCGAAACGGCCGCCCATTCCACGGCCAGATCCATACTTTCGCCGTCATCCGATAAAAAAATGAGGTAACTCCGGTCTGCTGCGGCATATCGGCTGATAATCCCCAGGAGTTCCTGGATCCGGTTTTCCATTTGTTTCGGTTCCAGGTTGATCAAACACGAAGTCGCGGCAATGATCGTTTTTTCCAGCCCTAGCGTATTATCCAATCCGGCTCTTCCGCTCCATTCATTTCAATAGAGATTTCCGATCTACGGTATTTCCGTTTTCCATGTTCACCGAGAACGTAGCGAGAGGAGAGCCGATTATGCTCTGTCCATACCTCGTACGTCGGCCAGAACCGCTTTTTCCTCCTTCTTCAAGACCTTCCCCAGATCCAACAACACCAGGAGTCGGTCGGGGAGTTTGCCCACCCCCCGGATGTACTCCGCTTCGATGGAGGCGATAAGGGGAGAAGGGGGTTCGATCTGATCCTCAGTGATCCGGAGGACCTCGTCCACCGCGTCGACGATCATGCCCACCGTGTGGGGGTGGACTTCCACCACGATGATGCGGGCGCTCTTCCGGTCCTCTCGTTTGGCCAGGGCGAAGCGCTTGCGCAGATCAATCACCGGGATCACCCGCCCCCGCAGGTTGATCACCCCCTCCACGAAATCAGGTGCCCCGGGAACCTCGGTGATCTGCTGCAGGCGGATGATCTCCTGAACCCGGGCGATATCGATGCCGTAGGTCTCCTCCCCTAGCTGGAAGGCCACTAATTGCTGTTCGTTGGTTGAAACGGTGTTTGCTCGTTGGTTCATAACGACTCCTTTCTTCCTGATCTCTTGAATCTTCCCCGCCCCGCGCAGCCCGGCGTATACCTGGGAACGTCTGAACCAAACCATCCCGCAGGAACCGGCCTACACATACAACCCGCTGTGCCAGGCTGAGAGCAGATGATATAAATTATCTTGCCAAAATCACGGAAAAACAAAAAACAAAAGGGCCTCCCCAGTGCGGGACCGGCGAGACCGAATTATGCCTGAATACTCAAAATACTCGCGGATGAGGTGCTCAGAGACCGCCAGGCACCCTTGTTCTCTTCCCCCCAGCTTCAGCCAGCCGTAAAAAAGCATCGATCGATATGGGGAAACCATCCCGGAAAATAGCGAAATCGGTACTGAATACCAGCAATGGATCTTCGGAAGCCTATTCGAGTAGTCGGTTGGTCTGTATAAACACATTCATGATTTTGCTGCAAAAACTCATTTCAGCAAGGCCCCGTTGCCATCAACAACGCCTCATCTGGCATTTTCTCGCACGCATCAATGACCACGTCTGGTTGCAGTGCTGCTAAATCAGACCCAGGCTTCCTTTGTTCTTTTGCAGCAAAATTACTTATTGCAGTAGAATCAATCATATATTCTGCGGCTTTACATCTGTAGGGACACAACCTGTTAAGGCTCGGCCGCAAAGTCGGGTGATTTAGCAAAGGGGAAGTTTACAGATTTTTTTCCATGAAGGCCAGGATAGCTTCCAGTTCATTGATTTTTTCGGCCGCATTGCCGGTTTCCAAGGCGGTCCGTAAACAGGTTTCCAGGTGGCGGTGGAGGACTTTGCTATTGGCCTTGCGCAACATGGAAATGGCCGCCAGGATCTGCCGGGAGATATCGATGCAGTAGGCGTCCTCGTTGATCATGCGGATTACGGCATCGAGCTGTCCCCGAGCGTTCTGGAGCATGCGGAGATTCTTCGCGTGTTTGGGGCCTGGGTTGTTCATCGTACCGTTATCCATACCCGGCGCTGCCTCGGTCCGTCGAACTCGCACAGGTAAATGCCCTGCCAGGTGCCCATCTGAAGCCGACCCTTTTCGACCATTACCACAAGCGAGGTCCCGACCAGGGAGGCTTTGATGTGAGCCGGGGAATTCCCCTCACCATGGAGATAGCCCGACGCGGGGACGATCCGGCGGAGTCCCTCCAGTATATCAACGGTTACGTCAGGATCGGCGTTCTCGTTAATGGTGATTCCAGCAGTGGTATGCGGAACATGGATATAACACAAACCCTCCGGCTGTTGTGAAGTCGAAACTATTTCGGCCACTCGGGAGGTGATGTTCACGAACTCCTCCCGGGCGCGGGTGGTAATCAAAATTTCCCTGTACATGGCAGGTCCTCCCTTTATTCCAAAAGCTTTTGTAACGCATCCTCCGGCTTCTCTTCGTCCGCGGGGCCGTCATCTCCAGACCGGTACAGGCCGCCTTTACGAAACTCCGAGGTCGCCCAGGGGGTAAGAGGAAAACGAACAGTCACCGGCAACCGCAGAAAGGGTTGGTCAATGATCACTTCACCGGGCAACAGGGCTGAAGCCTTTTCCCGCAAGGCACCGGACAGATGGGCGTATTCATCCCGATTCAGTTCGGCGTGTTTCTGCCGACCCACGACGGTGGTCGCTGCCTGGGTAATCACCCGGTAATCCACCTGGGACGCGGTCTGTTCCGCACCAACCAGGACTACACCAAATGAGCGCCCCCGCTCAGCGACATCCCGGAAGATAGACCCTAGCGGTCCGCCGCCGTTACGGGGAGCATACTTGTTCAGTTCATCCAAAAACACGAAGACGGGTTCCTCCAAAGCTTCGCTTTCCTTGCGAAGCATGATGTCCCGCAGTACCGCACCGACCACGAACGCCTGGGCCCGTACCGACAGCTTGGACACGTCCACCACTGTCACCCCTCCGGGACGGTTCCAGTCCAGGTTATAGGATGGAACCGGCGGGCGGTCCACGATAGTTTGGGAAAATTCGATCCGCCGCCACAAAAGGTTGAGTCCGGTCCGGCGGGCGGTACGCAGCCGCCGGGATACGGCCAACAGGGTGGCCTCCCCGAGAAGTTCCTTACGAAGAACTTTGATCAGTTCACCCTCATCTCCTCCTCCCTCTCCTCCGGAAGGGTCGACCCGTAGCATGCGCAACAAGGCATCGAAGTCGTTGGGGAGGGAAAAGTTAGTCAGGATCACTTCGGGATCCTGCCGGGAAGCCTTGAGATAAGACAAGACCAGGGTCTTCTGGTCCAATCCGTCAGGGGAGATCCGAAAATCCCGGTAACTACCGGAATTCAGTTCCTGCCGGGCCTCCCGTGCCAACCTTTCGTAATTGTCCCGCAGCAGATCTTCCATGACCACCACCGCCAGTTGAAAATTGACGTTGGCGGCCAGTTCTTCAGGATCGAACATAAGGGGGAGCAAGCCATATTCGGCGATATCCAACACGTCCCATCCATAAGCCGCCACTCCCCGCCGCTGGCGACTGATCCTGAGTGTCCCTCGTTCGTCCCGGGGGGCGACATACACGGACACCTGTTCGAAAGGATGGGGCTCCACCCCGCAGGCACGGAACATGTCCTCCCACTCCCGGATATTCCGCCGGCCTTCGCCTTCCACGGTGTTTCGCGCATCGAGCCAGTCCTTGTTCCAGTGATCGAGAAACAGCAAGCTTTCCCCCTTGACATTGAATACAATCGAACGACTGCGCGCCAGGAGGGAGTCCTTAAGCACTTTTCCGCCGTACTCCTTCATCATCCACAATAAGAAAGTGGCATACGATGTCTTGGCCGCCACGCCGGACTGGCCGCTTACATTGACGTGGGCTCCGTTGTCACCCAACAGATAACGCAGATCGAAATAGGCTGGAGCGCCTCCGCTCAGGACCCCTGCCGGCACTTCACGGCTACTGGCCCGGATCCGGTCATACCCCAGGGCGATATCCGATTCACCGGGCTCCGCTCGGCAGACACCCTGCCCCACCGGCGGGGGCAGAGCCGGCGGAACGGTGAGCCAGGACCCCTCAACCTCGGCAAACACCCGGGTGACCACCACATGAGCGAGGTAAATCGCCGTTCCTTCATAAATTCCTTCGGCAAAGGCCTCTTCCTGATATCCCGAGGTGATGGTTCCATCCCAGCGGGTCACCACCTCGGTAATGACCCCGAAAACCCGGAATGGACAACCGTTGTGCCGGTACTCGACCTTGATCACGTCATCAAGACCGAGAAAGGTGCTCCCGGTGTTGACCCGGACCCAGAAAGCGAATGGAGTGATTTCCTGTAATCCACTGACGGTACCGATTAGCCGCTCCATATCAATCCCTCCTGATCAGCCTGTTGAAAAGCGTTCGCATGTACACCGGGGGAAGAAAATAAAGGCTGAGGTGTTCTTCCAAAGCGATCATGGGAAAGAGGTTTTCGGGAAGCCGTTTCCAAACGTAATCGCCACTCAGGTTCGGGAGGCAGTTACACAATGAATCGAAAAACGCACCGATCGCCTCCCGAAGTCTAACGACCTCGCCAGCTTTAGCCAGCACTTCCAACCGAACCAATCCCTTCCAGGGGGCATAGGGATCCGGATGAACCAGACGGGTGTAGCTGAAAACCCGAAGCTGCGCCGGATCACCGGGAAGCTCAGTACAGAAAAAGGGGGTGCGCTCACCCCGGGCCAACGTGAAGACCGATTCCCCGGCCCAGCAGGACAGTTCTCGTTCCACCGGTGGGGCATTATCCGGGACGTTTCCCAGCCGGAGATAGCGGATGCGCTTCACCAAACCA
>DATIKP010000168.1 GCA_035477455.1 Atribacteraceae bacterium | reverse complement strand
TCAGTGAAAGGGGGATCTTGCATGATCACCCATTTTCTGATTGAGTGCATTCACCATGACCCGACCATGACCGATGAAGTTTTTAAAAAGCGGGTCTTCCGTTAAGAATAGAGCCGAATCCCCTCGTCTTCGTTTCACTGCGGTTGAGTAAGATCGTGCAGAGGGTAGAGTAGAAAAGTGATTTTTCAAGACCTGACCCCCAGTAGCGCTAACTGATGCCCCAGATCGGCAAGCCATCCCTGATGGTCATGGTCTTTTCCGGTACCCGGGCCAGATATGACCTGTCTGCGTGCGTCGCACAGGCAGGCCAGAGGGGGTCCTTTCCTTTGTATTCAACGTTAACCGTCCTCCTTCCCATGCCTGCCTATGCGTATTCCTGCCTGCCGCGCTGCGGCGCAGGCATGGCGCACGCAGACAGGCGGGGGCCTCCTTCTTTTTGGGTTACCCCCTTTATACAGCAGGTTTTAGAAAGAGGACATTTTAAGCGAGTTCTTGAGAGGACATTATCAGCGAGGGTCACTTGACACCGACAGTTCGGACAATTGACTACCGCCGAAAATCCTGTTATAATTCCTGCGCGTGCCGGGGTGGTGGAATTGGCAGACACGCTATCTTGAGGGGGTAGTGGGTTATCCCGTGCGGGTTCAAATCCCGCTCCCGGCACCATCCGAACTGTACACTTTGGCGGTTGAGAAGTGAATTTGCTCCCGCTGGGCTGGGGCGAGCTTATGGGCCAGCCCCATTCTCCCACCTTAACCCGCTCCATCCTGGACCATACTCGATAAAATTCCACCGGACCCGCTCCCGGATATGATCGCCGGCCAGGCAGAAGGCGAAGAAATCCGCCTCCTTTTCCTCCCCGGTGACCTGGTGCTGGTGGCCATGGAAGATGGTGGAGAAGCGGTTGGTGACATGGAGGCAGTGGTGACCCAGCTCATGGAGGAGGACCCGCACCGTCTCGGTCTCGGAGAGGTCGTCCCGGACGGTCAGGTGGATCCAGTTCCCCTTGCTGACCAGCATCCCGGTGAAGTTCACGAAGGGATGGAAGGCGATTTCGATCCCTTCGGCCTCACACAGGGCCACCGCCTTCTGGGTCCCGTGCACCCGGGGGTAGCTCCGGGCCGCCCGCATCACCCGTTCGATAGCGTTCCTTGCTATGGAGAAATTCGAGGTATTGAATGAGTTCAGACCGTCCATCGGCATTGAGCTCCTCCAGGTAGTCGAGAAAGATGGTGTCGTACCGCCGGCTCACCCGGCGCAGTCGTTCTTCGGCCTTATCGGACAACGGCCCCGGCAGATAGGAAGCCCGGATAAAGAGGCCCTCCGGGTCCACCTGGTGAAATTCGGCCAGTTTCCGGAGGAAATTGGGATTGGCTCTCTTGTGCCCCTCTTCCACGTAGTAGATATAGGAACGGGAGAACCCGGTCTCCCGGGCCAGATCGCCCAAAGAAAGTCCTCCTTTTTTCCGTAACTCCTTGAGATACGCTCCTAGTTCACTCATGACAACAGCATACCTCATAATATGTCTCAGTCAAGAATAATTTTCAAAAAATTGGCTTGACCTATCTTGTGTCCTCTGGTATACTCCTCCGGTATACTTCTAGTTTTGGTCACATGTTGGGTATGACCCATCAGGCGGCGTCTTTCCGGCGAATTCCCTCGACGAATTAAACTCCTTCCAGCACCTCCCTAAGCGGGGAATTCCAGAAAGTCTTCTCCATCGTTTCCCGGCACCTCCCGGTCTTTGGCCAGGCAGTCGGTGGCCTGGGAATATTTGGCCGGGTATGTGGTGCCTGCCTGCGCGTGACACGCAGACAGGTCATGGCCTGTCCTCCCTGCGGGGAGCGAGGTGATGGATACGCCACCGGTTTTTATTTGGCTATACCCAACTTTTGAGGATAGCTCAGAAAAATTGAGCTGTAGATTGTTGGGGGAGGTGAGGGTTTTTTGTCTTTACCGGATATACTATCCTTTATCTTTCTTGTAACAAGCGCAGCCTATTTTTTCTACGGGGTGATGGTGTTCTCCTACAACGGCCGGTCAACCATGCACCGCGTACTGTTTTGCAGCTTTCTTTGCCTTTCCTGGTGGGCCTTTACCTTCACCATCGCCAACACTGCCCCGGATACCGAAACCGCCCTGTTATGGCGCCGTCTCGCCTCAGCCGGATGGGGCATTTATTACAGCCTGTTTTTGCACTATATTTTGATCCTGACCGAAAAAAACGCCCTGCTGCAAAAGTACTGGCTCTATCTGCTTTTATACCTGCCGGCCGCCCTGAATGTTTTCCTTTACGGAATCTATGACCAGACAGCCCGCGCTTCTTACCACCTGCTTAAGACCCCGCTTGGATGGGTTAATATTGCAGGAGTAAGAGCTTTGGATATGGCCCATTTCGTAAGCTATATTGGTTTTACCCTCGCTGGCATTATTCTCCTGTTTCATTGGGGCCTGACCGCGCAGGAACGGGCAAAAAGAAAAATAGCGCTGCTCATCGGAGGCTCCGCTTTATTGGCCCTGATTATCGGCACCTTGACCGAACATCTGCTCAGCGCATTTTTCCAGATTAATTTCCCCCAAGTGGCCCCAATAGTGATCATAATCCCCGCGGTGGCCATGTTTTATTGTATCCGACACTACGGACTGATGCGGCAAAGGCCAAAAGAGAGGGCGCCGGCGGAAAATCAGCTGCTGAGTGAATATGCCCAGGCAGGATTATTCTTGTATCTGACCCTGGCATCTTTCTTTGGCGGCCTTATCGGCTTTGCGGCCCTCTTTTTCACCAATCAGGCTTCCCTGGCAGTTACATTGGTTTTTAGCGCGGTGTTTATGGTGGCGGGAATAATCATCTACGTAACAAGATACCTCAGCCTGAAAGCGGATTTAAAAGATACCGTTGTCGGAGTTACCCTGGCAGTGACATTACCGGTTTTGACCGTGCTTATCTATGAGTTTACAACCGCATACTCATGGACTTTGCCGGTGATATTTGTGTTGATTGCGATTATTTTCAGCAATAAAAGAATAATTGTCCTAATGGGAATATCTGTAATATTTTCATTAATCTGGTCCTGGGTGAATACTCCTGTCCTGCCGGTAACGTTCACAGGAGCAGACCATGCGGTTAGAATGGTTACAATGGCGGTGATGTTCAGCATTGTGCTCTACGTCAATCACATTTTTAAGCAGGCCATAACGGAGAGCCAGGAAAAAGCAAATAGAGAAAAGCTCTTGTCGGAGATAGCCTCTGCGCTGATGACGGTTAATGATGGCAACATCGAAGCGAAAATCAAGGAAGTGCTGGCCGTGTGGGGGAGACACCTCCAGGCGGACTGCCTGGATATCTTTTTCCTGGACGACGGGCAAAGGACAGTTAAAAACGCCTATCAATGGTGCGGCAACACCGCCCCCAGCTCTGCAGAAAATGAGGAGATTTTTGCCGCCGCAGTCGGCTTGAGCCGCTTTTGGGGCGAAGGAGATCCTGGCAGTGCGGAGGTTAATGCTTTAGCCGGGAGCGAAACGGAAAGCCAATGGGCGGAAAAAATAAAGGCCGGCCTCTTGACAATTATCCCATTAAAGAGTGCCGAGCAGCTGATTGGTATCGTTGCCATCGAAAAAAGCGCCGGTAAATCGGGATGGAAGGAAGAACAGCGGAATATATGCCACATTGTGGCGCGCATGGTTACAGATGTCTGGCTCAAGATAGAAGCTGACAGAAAGATCAAGTATGAGGCGTATTATGACAGCCTGACCGGCCTGCCAAACAGGCGGTACTTTACAGACCGGCTAAGTCAGGCCATCGATATGGCCATGCGCACCGATAAGCTGGTCGGTGTTTTGTTTATAGATATTGATTCGTTCAAATCCGTCAACGATGCCATGGGTCATGCCGACGGGGATCTGTTCTTGCAGCAGGTTGGCCAAAGGATGCAAAAAAGCGTGCGCGAGTATGATCTGGTGGCCCGCTTCGGCGGGGACGAGTTTCTCATCATGGTGCCCCAGGCCGACGATAGCACAAGCATTGAAAGGGTGGCCGCCAAAGTATTGGAGAACCTGAAGGCGCCCATGGCGGTCAGAGAACAAAAATTCTTTATTTCCGTAAACATAGGTGCTGCCGTCTTCCCCACAGATGGGGATGAGCCCAATGCTTTGCTCAAAAACGCCGATATTGCCATGTATGCGTCCAAGGAAATTGGCAAGAACAGGCATGCCCTTTGCTCCGCCGCCATGAAAAAAGAGACGCACGCAAATTTCACCCTGACCAATGACCTGCGTTGGGCCCTGGAACGAAACGAGCTGTTTTTGCACTATCAGCCCCAACTTAAAACGGCAACCGAAGAGATAATCGGAGTGGAAGCTTTGCTCAGGTGGAGGCATCCGCGCCTGGGGACAATCGCGCCCTCTGTCTTTATACCGCTGGCAGAAAAAAGCGGTCAAATCAGCAATATCGGGTCATGGACCATCAAACAGGCATCTATCCAGAATAAGATCTGGCAGAAGGCAGGATTAAAGCCGATATCAGTGGCAGTCAACCTGTCACTCGGGCAATTCTTGGATGCGAACCTTGTTAAGGTTGTCCAAAACTC